>JBBATT010000464.1:0-1780 GCA_040398605.1 Chakrabartia sp. | reverse complement strand
TCTGGTGCGCGTAAGAGGACCAGAGCAAGTCGCGCGGTTGGCCGTCCAGCTTGATGTGCAAAAGCTCATGCTTATCCAGAAACTCTGCCTGCGATTGGCCATCCAACGCCTTCGCCGTCTCAGGCGAGCAAAGCGGCGCCACGCGGACCATCCGCAAAAGGTCCGTGACCTGATCATCGACATTGGGACGGTCATACACAATCGCCATGTCCAGCGCGGTTGCCGGCAGGCCAGTGACGTTGGAACTGGATACATCGACGCGAATATCGGGATATTCGAGCCGGAAATCCCGCAAAATCGGTAAAAACTGCTGCTGCAGCAACGACGGCGGAATGTGGAGGCGCACGGTCCGCTGCGCCATGCGGTCATCGCGGATCGCATTTATCGTCTGTTCGATACGGTCCAAGCTCTTGGTAACCACCGGCAGAAGTTCCGCGCCCGCAGCTGTCAGGACAAGACCAGAGGCTTCGCGATCAAACAATTGTTTGCCCAGCAACTCCTCAAGCCCGCTGACGTGTCGGCTCATCGCGCTTTGCGAAACAGACAGGGCAGCAGCCCCCACCGTGAAGCTGTTATTCTGGCCCACAGCCTCAAACGCCCGCAGCGCATTGAGCGGAAGCCAGCGGCGGTTAATTGTGCCCTTATTTTGGATGGGATGGCCCTTCGGGGAATTAGAGGTTTCTGGACACGATCAATAGACCGACATTTTGTTATGAGGCCATGCGAAAATAACATTTTATCGCATTGCCCGGTTGGTTCAAGCCGAAGCTCAATCAATTTGGGGGGAGCGCTCGGCCGTGGATATGAAGCATATTGGTGCGCTGTTTCGTGAGCGCAAAACCGGCCACACCCTGCCCCGCGATCTCTACATCAGTCAGGATGCCTTCGATTTCGATTTGACGGCCATTTACGGCCAAAGCTGGCTGATGGCCGGGATGGAATGTGAGCTCCCCAAAACAGGCAGCTACATCTCCATGATGGTCGGCAAATGGCCTGTACTCATCACCCGCGACAAGCATGGCGACATCCGCGCCTTTCACAACAGCTGCCGCCATCGCGGCTCCGTCATCTGCCCGGTTGGCCACGGCACAGCGCCAAAGCTGGTGTGCCCCTATCACCGCTGGACCTATGATCTGGACGGATCGTTGTTCGCCGCCGGGCGGATGGATGATGACTTTGACAAGACCACCCATGGCCTGAAGCCGATAGCCATCGAGTGCATTGCAGGGGCTGTCTACATCTGCCTCGCGGACAATCCGCTGCCGATTGACGATTTCCGCGACAAGTTTTCGACTTACGCAGGTCCGCTCAACTTCAAGGACTTGAAGCTGGCACATGAAAGCGTGCTGGTGGAAAACGCCAACTGGAAGTTGGTGATGGAGAATGCGCGCGAATGCTATCACTGCGCGACGGGCCACCCGGAACTGGCCAAGACCTTCCCCGTCGGCATGTCGAAACATTTCGATGCGCATGAAGATACACGGGCTGAAGCCTTTGCTGCTGCCATGGATGAAGCAGGCCTGCCGCACACGCCCGTTGAAGGCCATTGGTGGCAGGTCGCGCGCTTTGCCCTCAACGAAGGCTGCACTTCCATTTCAATGGACGGACAGCCTGTCGTTAAAAAGCTGCTGCTCACAGCCAATGGCGGCGATGTGGGCTCGTTGCGTTGGGCGATTGACCCGCACCTCTTCTGCCACGCGACGTCCGACCATGTCTTCATGTTCAGCTGCATGCCCGTCAGCCCAACCGAAACGCATGTCTACAGCAAGTGGTTCGTGCA
>JBBATT010000463.1:0-1814 GCA_040398605.1 Chakrabartia sp. | reverse complement strand
TCTCATACCAGCCGCGCACCGCATCATCGACCGAACCGCAGCTTTTGCCGATCTGTGCCGCCTCAAATGCCATTTGCTGCCCCTGTCGCACCTGCGCCCACACATCGCGCTGACGCTTGGTCGGCTCCCCGAACACAAAGGTGCGCGAAATGTCTGACACATAGCCGTGCACCGAACAGCCCCCGTCGATCAGGATCACTTCGCCGTCGCGCACTTCCTGCGGTTTACCGGAGCCATGCGGATAGGCACTTGCCTCGCCCAGCAGGACAAGCGCATCGCCGCCCTTCCCTCCGCGCTTGGCGGTTTCCTCAATGATCAGCGCGTTGATATCCTCTGGCGTCATGCCCTTCTGGATGCGACTGCCAGCCTGCCGGAACGCAGCGATGGTGATGTCCGCCGTCGTCTTCATCAGCGCAATTTCCGCGGCCGTCTTGTGCATCCGGCACCCCCGCACGACGCCCGCGCCATTCACGACGGAAACACCCGGCAGCGCCTTTTGCAGACCATCGGTGATGAAGTGGCGGACGGTCTCTTCAATCGCGACCGGCTTGGTCGTCAGCTTCTTCTCTCGCAGCCAGTCCGCGACCAGCACCAATGGGTTTTCATGCTCATCCCAAGTGCGGATGGCGGCCGGGATCGCCAGCGATTCCCGGATCGATGGGGCTTCAAAAAAGGGCGTGACCACCGTGACTTCGCCCTTCGCCGGGATGAGGGCGGCGGTCAACCGCTCACTGCGCCACCATTGGACGCCGGTGAAATAGACAAGGCTCGAGCCGGGCTCGACCAGAAGCGCGCCGATCCCCGCCGCCTGCATCAAACCCTGCACCTTCGAGAGGCGTGCAGCGCGCTCTTCTGGACCGATGGGCTTGGCATTGGCGGCCAAATTGACAGGAGCAGCGGGTATGGCTTCTTTGGCGATTGCAGGAGCCAACGCCAATCCAGCAGCGGAGCCCAAAACCGAACGTCGTGAGATCATAGCCATCCCCCTCAATAGAGCAGGAACGGACGCCGTTCCTCGATCCAAGCCTGTTCGTCCGGCAGCGTGATCGCGTCGAGGTCCGCTGCTGTCGCTGCCGGATTGTCCACCCATTCGCGCAAAGCCGGACCGCCGTTGATCACATCGATGGCAAGCACGTCATTGGTATATTCGTACTTGAAATCCTTGCCGCGCCAGATGGGATAGTCCGGATAGAGTGCTCGGATCGCCTTGAAAGCAAGCGCCTGTAGACGCCACGGCTTGAACGCCGCATTGTCATAGCCCGGCCCTTCAGCATGAATGTGAACACCCGCGCACAACTGACCGACGTGTTTATGAAATGTTGGTTCAAACCAAATGTCGCGGAGTGTGCAGCCAGTGAGCCAATGAGGCGCAAGTTCGCGCATCTTGGCAATCACGGCACGGGCATCAATATCCGGCGCACCAAAGATTTCGAGCGCACGGGTGGTGCCCCGCCCTTCGGAAAGCGTTGCGCCTTCCACCATCACGGTGCCAGCATACGCACGCGCCATGTTGACGTTGGCGGCATTGGGACTGGGGTTGATCCAGACACGGTCTTGCGGCCAGCCGAAACCGGGCGCCGCATCAGGCGTATAGCCTTCCATCTCGATCACGCGATACGATACATCGAGCTTGAAGTGGTCCACAAACCAATGCCCGAGCTCCCCCATCGTAAGGCCATGGCGCATCGGGATGGGCCCTGCCCCCACAAAGCTCTCCCACCCTGCACGCAGCGTCAGCCCTTCAACGGGACGGCCAGCCGGGTTGGGTCGGTCCAGAACCCACACGTCTTTGCCATGCTCTGCCGCCGCTTCGA
>JBBATT010000462.1:0-1827 GCA_040398605.1 Chakrabartia sp. | reverse complement strand
TTCGAGCGCCTTGGGGTCAATCCCCGGCAACGGCACATGGCTGAGCAGGCGGAAAACAATCAACGCCCCGATCGTGAACCAGATGCGGCTCTTGAGCTCGGAAGCATGCGAAAAGCGGGAAAGGTTCAAGCCTGCTTGCTGGTCGGCGGAACTTGCCATGGGATAAATGACCCTTGAAAAAAAGAACGGCGGGTCATGCCCGTTGGACCGCCCGCCGCTCCATATAATGACTAATCAGCGCTTGTCTAAGCCCTGACCTGAGATTTCCTCAGGCATTCGTCCTGATCTTGACGGTATTCTTCTTGGCAGCAGCCTTTTCAGCAGCCGGAACAACGTGAATAACCTCCACGCTACCGCCAGCCTTTTCAACCGCAGCCTTAGCAGCTGCCGAAGCACCCGCCACGACGAAGCTGAGCTTAGCCGTCAGTTCACCCTTGGCGAGCAGACGGACACCGTCCTTGCCGCCACGGGCAACGCCAGCAGCCTTCAACGCCGCGTGATCAATCGTCGCCTTAACGTCGAGCTTGTTCGCATCGACGAGCTTCTGGATCGCACCGAGGTTTACCTCAGCATAGTCCTTCGCGAAGATGTTGTTGAAGCCACGCTTTGGCAGACGCATGTGGAGCGGCATCTGACCGCCTTCAAAGCCTGCAATGGAGACGCCTCCGCGGCTCTTCTGACCCTTCTGGCCACGGCCACCGGTCTTGCCCTTGCCAGAGCCGATGCCGCGTCCGACGCGCATCCGGCCCTTACGGGCACCATCATTATCACGGAGTTCGTTGAGTTTCATATCGTGCACTCGCTTTCGCTATGTTCGCGCTGAGGAAGGGTGAGCCCCTTCCGGAAAAATGCCGCCCCGGTCAAGACCGGGGCGGGCAATTTAGGGTTTAACCGACAACTTCCACCATGTGACGGATTTTCTGGATCATGCCTCGGACTTCCGGGGAATCTTCCAGCTCCGACACGCGGTGCATTTTGTTCAGGCCGAGACCGATCAGCGTTGCGCGCTGGTCCTTGGTACGGCGGATCGGCGATCCGGTCTGCTTGATTTTGATCTTCGCCATCGGGATTACTCCGTAACCGCTTCGGCTTCAGCCAGGGCTTCAGCCGCGGCAGCTCCACCACGCTTCAGAAGATCAGCGATCTTCTTGCCGCGACGCTGGGCAACCGACTTGGGACTTGTTTGCTCGGTAAGAGCAGCAAAGGTAGCCCGGATCATGTTGTAGGGGTTGGACGTCCCAACTGACTTCGTCACAACATCGGCAACGCCGAGCGATTCAAAGACAGCACGCATCGGACCGCCGGCGATGATGCCCGTTCCCTGCGGCGCCGTGCGCAGCGTCACGCGGCCGGCACCGAAGTGTCCATTGCCATCATGATGCAACGTGCGGCCTTCCTTCAGGGGAACGCGGACCATTGCCTTCTTGGCAGCAGCCGTCGCCTTGGAAATGGCTTCTGGCACTTCGCGCGCCTTACCATGACCAAAGCCTGCACGACCCTTGCCGTCACCGACAACGACCAAAGCTGCAAAGCCGAAGCGCTTACCGCCCTTCACTGTCTTGGAAACGCGGTTGATGTGAACGAGCTTTTCGATCAGCTCTTCACCGCCGTCTTCGGCGCCCTTGCGGTCGTCACGACGACCACGGTTGCCATCGCGGCCACCACGGCCACGATCGTTAGCACCACGGCCACGACCGCCCCGACCACGACCTTCGGTCGCATCAGGAGCCGCAGCGGCGGCTTCGGGGGCAGCTGCGCCGCCCTGGATTTCGGTTTCGTCAGCCATTTAGAACTCCAATCCGCCTTCGCGTGCCGCGTCAGCCAATG
>JBBATT010000461.1:0-1827 GCA_040398605.1 Chakrabartia sp. | reverse complement strand
GGGGGGGTGGGGTGGCGGGTCCGGCGGCGGCTTTGGCGGCGGCGGCGGTGGCTTCGATGGGTTTTCAGGTGGCGGCGGCGGCTTTGGCGGCGGCGGATCGTCGGGGAGTTGGTAATGGCCGTGCAAGCAACTCTTTCCGATAGCGAACATGCCCGCATCAGCCAGGCCGTCCATGACGCGGAAGCACAGACGAGTGGCGAGATCGTCACGATCATCGCTGATCATTCGGACAGATATGCCGATGTGGCGCTTTGGTGGGCTGTGGGCATCGCGATCTTCGCGCTTGGCTGGGTCACGGTCTTTCCGGATTTCTACACGAACATGGTGTCGGCGCTGCTCGGCAGTTGGACGATTGCCTGGACACCGCGCGAGGTACTGGAACTCGCTTTGACCATCGTCATTGGCAAGTTCGTTGGCAGTTGGCTCTTGCTCTTGTGGCGACCGCTGCGGCTGGCCCTGACGCCGGGCATGGTCAAATCACAACGCGTGCGCAATCGCGCCGTGCGGTACTTCAAGGTGGGCGCCGAACGCCGCACCACGGGGCGCACCGGCATCCTCATCTATTTGTCGCTCGCTGAACACCGGGCCGAGATTGTGGCGGATGAAGCCATTCATGCGCAGGTCCCCAATGAAGTGTGGGGCGATGCCATGGTCGACATGATCAGCCACGTCCGCGAAGGCCGGATTGCCGACGGCATGGCCGCGGCCGTGCGCGATGTGGGGGCGGTGCTGGCGGAACATTTCCCGCGGGCCGATGATGACCGGAACGAACTGCCTGATCGGTTGATTGAGCTTTAACCTCCCCCAATCTCCGCCTCCGTTTGTGCTGAGCTTGTCGAAGCACTGTCCTTTTCTGTTGAATTGCGCTGACCAGTAAAGGACAGCCCTTCGACAAGCTCAGGGCAAACGGTTGGTGAAAGGCCGGTGGAAAAAATGAACGAAGAAGAACACATCGTCTGGCAAGGCCGTTTCCTCACCACCAAGACGAAGGGGACGTGGGAATATGTCAGCCGTGCGCGGGGCATTAAGGCGGCGGTGATCCTTGCGGTCGATGACGGGCATGTCCTGTTGGTTGAAAAGTTCCGCGTGCCGCTGGGCGTCCCCTGCCTTGAACTCCCCGCAGGTCTGATCGGCGACGAAACCGACAATGAGGTGATGGAAGACGCCGCCGCGCGCGAGTTGGAGGAAGAAACCGGCTACCGCCCCGGACGCATCGAGTTGGTGGGCGAGTTTTACTCCTCCCCCGGCATGGTCAGCGAAAGCTTCTTCTTTGTCCGCGCGCATGACCTAGTGAAGACGGGTGACGGTGGCGGTGTCGAGGGGGAGAACATCACAGTCCACCGTGTGCCGTTGGACAAAGTGGCAGACTTCATGGCGACCAAGCGGGCACAGGGCTGCGCGATGGATGCCAAGTTGCTGATGCTGTTGGGGCCGGGGTTGGTCTAGCGACCACTGTCAAATCGCCGTCACCCCAGCGCAGGCTGGGGTCTCGTCGGTTGGGTGCACAAGATGCCAGCCTACGCTGGCATGACGGCGGAAAATAGCTCCACCTTACCGGAAATTATCGGCGTAGGTTTGTAATTTCAGCACGCGGGCTGCAGCTGGAACGACATGATAGTTGAGGCCGTTTTTGTCGGCATAGGCTTTGGCCGCTTCCAGCGTCGGGAAAGCCAGCGTGAGTTGACGGCGCGTGTCGGACGACCCGGCCCAGCCCATGAGCGGGTCGGCGCGCTGGGCGTCTGTTGGTTCGAACTCCAAGACCCACTTGCCGGTGCCATAGCGGCCGGACTGGAGCGCGTTCTTCGCCTTCTGGATGATGCGTGCCTG
>JBBATT010000460.1:0-1853 GCA_040398605.1 Chakrabartia sp. | reverse complement strand
TTCAGGTTTGCCGGTGAATTCGACGCCCGCCTGCAACATGCGCTGGGCAAATTGCGGATCAGGCACGGCATAGGTGCGGAACTCATCGCCATTCTTGAGCGTGCCGGTCACGACATCACCAGCCTGTACGACGGATTTGACCGTGCCCTGGTCGACGCGCGACACAAAGTCGGAATAAGCGATGACATCACCAGACGCAGTGGTGCTGCGACCTTCGAAAATCGAAACAAACAGGGCCAGCGCCGCTAAAATCGCGACCCATATTGCGAGGCTCCGCATCCACGGGGACATATTGGGGCCCTTGTCATCATCCATGTTTATTCCGCCTTTCGTGCGGCCTAGATAAGCACGCCTAACTTAATAACAATGCAACGAATCAGCAAATCCGTTCGTTTTTGCGGCGCGGCGGCGCTTTTTGGAATGTCCAGAAGTCGCCACCTGCGCATTTGACCCCCGCCAGCGTGCAGATCTTGCGGTCCCAAAGGGCCCTAATCATCCGGTCAAGCTCATCGCTGCGGGGGGCTGCATCGGGCACAAGCTGTGCCATGCATTTGAGGACGATGCGGCGGACAAGCTCATGCGGCAGCCCTTTTGGGTCTAATGACACGATGCCAAGCGCAAGTGTGCCGCGCCTTGAAAGATAATCATCCGCCGCCCAGTCCAGCGCCTGATCTGCCGAGGCGAGGGCTGCTCCGGAACGCACCGCGCCTGCCGGATCGAGCCAACTCGCCTGCTCCAGCGCCCGGCGCAGTCTTGCCCGGTCATAGCGGTCATCATGATTTGAGGGGTCATCAACCGCCTCAATCCCTTGTGCGTCGAGCAATGCGACCAGCTCTGCTTTGCGCCACGTCATGAGCGGACGGGCAATGCGGCCACGCAGCGTGCGGATGCCCGCCATGCCGCCCACGCCTGCCCCGCGATTGAGGCGCATCAACATGGTTTCCAACTGATCATCGGCGTGATGCGCCGTCAGGATAAGGTCGAGCTCCAGCGCATCGGCCCATTTCTCCAACATCGCATAACGCTGTTTGCGCGCCCAGGCCGATGTGTTGCCGGGTGGCTTGGGCGGCAGGGTCAGGATGCTGTGACGGACGGCCAGCGCCTTGGCGATACCGGACACGTAGCGGGCTTCGGATGCCCCCTCCGGGCGGAGGCCATGGTCGACGGTCGCGGCCTCAACATGGTCCAGCGTTTCGGCGGCAAGAAGCAGGAGCGCAAGGCTGTCCGGCCCGCCTGAAACCGCTAGGCCAACGCGCTTTTTACCGCCCCCGGCAATGGCGCGAAAATCACGCAGAAAGCGTGAGGCGGCAGCGGCGTCGAGGGTGCGGACCTGATTCACAAGGCGGAGTGTGCCGCGCCCCGCCCAGAGATGTCACGCGCTTTATCGCCGCTCTGGCGAAATTTATCGGATCATGCCGCGCAGCTCGCGTCTGTGCGGGCCTTTGTGACGCGGGTCTTGAGATCGGCAGACGCGCTGTTTGCGTAAACGTCGCGGAACTCATCAAACACCTTACAGGCATCAGGCAGCTTCTTCAGACGTGTGAGGGCAACGCCCAGATAATAGAGGCTTTCCGACGCGCGTTCGCCTTTCGGATTCTTGGTATAATTGTCATAAAAAGCAACCGACGCCAGCGCTGGTTTGCCTTCATCAAGATAGGCCCGGCCCAGAAGGTTCTGGGCGTAACTGGCGCGCTTATGCTTGGGATATTTGGCTGAAAATTCTTTCAGCTTCACTTGCGATTCGGGATAGAGCTTAGCCGTCCACAGGCGGAAGCTATAGGTATAGGCATCCTCTGCCGCATCGCCCGTCGCCGGGATTTCCACTGCATCGACCAGCGCCTTGCGCTTGGCGT
>JBBATT010000459.1:522-1856 GCA_040398605.1 Chakrabartia sp. | reverse complement strand
GTGGATGCGCTGCGCGAGTTGGGCTGCGCCATCGACTACCTGGGCAACGAGGGCTATCCGCCACTACGCGTGCGCCAGCCTTCGCTGCAGCTGGACAAGCCCATCCCCGTGCGCGGCGATGTCTCCAGCCAGTTCCTCACCGCCTTGCTCATGGCACTGCCCTTGGCGGCCCAAGACCGCGCCATCACCATCGAGGTGGTGGGCGAACTCATCAGCAAGCCCTACATCGAAATTACCCTCAACCTTCTGGCGCGCTACGGCATTGCCGTGGAACGCCAAGGCTGGGAACGCTTTGTCATACCGGCGGGCAGCCGCTACCAGTCGCCTGGCAACATCCACGTCGAGGCCGATGCTTCTTCTGCCAGCTACTTCATCGCACTCGGCGCCATCGCGCAAGGCAACGGCATCCGCATCCAGGGCGTGGGCGCAGACTCGATCCAGGGCGACATCCGCTTCATGGACGCCGCAGCGCAAATGGGCGCCAAAATCACCAGCGGCCCCAACTGGCTCGAAATCCAGCGCGGAACCTGGCCACTCAAAGGCATCACCCTCGACTGCAACCACATCCCCGACGCCGCCATGACGCTGGCCGTGATGGCGTTGTATGCCGACGGCCCCACCACGCTGCGCAACATCGCCAGCTGGCGCGTCAAGGAAACCGACCGCATCGCGGCCATGGCCACCGAAAGCCGCAAGCTGGGTGCCACCGTCGAGGAAGGCCCGGACTGGATCACCATCCACCCGCTTCCGGCCGGAAAGTGGCAACGCGTTAGCATCCACACTTACGACGACCACCGCGTGGCCATGTGCTTCTCGCTGGCGGCTTTCAACGCCGACCAAATCCCGGTGCGCATCGAAGACCCCAAGTGCGTGGCCAAAACATTCCCAGATTATTTCGAAGCCTTGTTCGGATTCGCCTCGGCACAAGCGGGGACTATTCCGGTCATTTGCATCGACGGACCCACCGCCTCGGGAAAAGGCACATTAGCCAGTCGCGTGGCCGCCCATTTGGGCTACCACTACCTCGACTCGGGCGCACTGTACCGTGTGACCGCTTATGCCGCCTTGCAATCTGGCTTGGCGCTGGAAGCCCACAATGAAGCGGCCATCGCCGCCTTGGCCCAACACTTGCCAGTGCGTTTTGCAGGTGAGCAGGTGCTGCTGTCCGATGTCGACGTGACCGTTGCCATCCGCAGCGAAGAAGGCGGCATGAACGCCTCCAAGGTCTCCAGCCTTCCCGCGGTGCGAAAAGCTTTGGTGGCTTTGCAACTGAGTTTTGCACGCCTGCCGGGTCTGTTGGCCGATGGCCGCGACATGGGCACGGTGATCTTCCC
>JBBATT010000459.1:0-512 GCA_040398605.1 Chakrabartia sp. | reverse complement strand
ATTGATTTCTAAGGGTTTTCCGGCTAAAATCGACTCTCTTCGCGCCGATCTGGAAGCGCGTGATGCGCGGGACACTTCCCGCAGCGTCGCGCCCCTTCAGGCAGCGCAAGATGCTTTGCTACTGGACAATTCGCATTTGAGCATCGAGCAATCGGTGGATCAAGTGCTCGCTTGGTGGCAAAGCAGGGCCCAGTGAGTCCCCTCCGCACTGCATGTGCACAGGCTCTCTGGTTTCACAACTTAACCGCGGTCACGCCGCAACCAACCGCCGCTTTCAGCCTTTCAAACGAATGCAATAGTGCCTTCGTCAAACCTGTTTGCGGATGAGGAAAATCAATGTCTGAATCATTTGCCGCCCTATTCGAAGAATCTCTGACGCGCACCGAAATGCGCCCAGGCGAAGTCATTACCGCTGAAGTCGTGCGCATCGAGCACAACTTTGTGGTCGTCAACGCTGGCCTCAAGTCTGAGGCCTACGTGCCACTGGAAGAGTTCAAAACCGACACGGGCGA
>JBBATT010000458.1:0-1857 GCA_040398605.1 Chakrabartia sp. | reverse complement strand
GCGCTGCGCGGATAGCCCATTGCATAGAGGATGGCCGTCAGGTCGCCATGGTCCACCCGGGCCGCGGCGGCAGCGGCTGTCTTCGGCTTGGCATGATAGGCCACGCCGAGGCCCGCCGCCTCAATCATCGGGATATCATTTGCGCCGTCCCCCACGGCAAGGCTGGCGGACGTCGGAAGCTCATAAGCAGACATAGCATCGATCAGCACCTTCCGCTTTGTCTGGGCGCCGACAATGTCGCCTTCCACGCGCCCGGTCAGCTGTCCGTCCCTGATCCCAAGCTGATTGGCGATCGCCTTGTTAAAACCAATCTCAACCGCGACCGGATGAGCAAAGCGGGTGAACCCGCCTGACACCAGCACCGCCATGCCGCCATGCGCACGGATCGTCTGCACCAGTGCGCGGGCGCCGGGCATGATGACGACGCGTTCAACGAGGCATTGGTCGATCACATTTTCAGAAAGGCCTTTGAGCAGTGCTACGCGGCTGCGCAGCGCCTCTTCAAAGTCCAGTTCCCCGCGCATCGCCCGCTCGGTAACTTCGGCGATCTGCGGCTTGATGCCGGCATAGTCGGCCAATTCATCGATGCACTCAATGGTGATCATCGTTGAGTCCATGTCAGCGACGATGAGGCTGCGCACGCGGTCGGCCGTCTTTTGGACGATGGCATCGGTGCGATCAAAGGCGCCTTCGACCGCCGCCCGAACGGCGGCTGCGTCGCCAGTAAATTCGATATCGAGCGCCTTGCCCTCTTCAATCCAGCCCGACGACAGGACCAAAGCGCCGCTTTGCGCCACGCGGTCCGCAGCCGTTGAAATATCACCTGCATCAAACCGGTCTGCTGCTATGAGCGTCGCTGTGAACATGGAACCATCCAAAAAGCCTGAGACGGTGGCGCTCATCGCAGGGCCGACGGCCAGCGGCAAGTCTGCATTGGCGCTGCGCCTTGCGGAAATGACGGGTGGCATCATCATCAACGCCGATGCAAGCCAAGTTTACAAGGACTTGCAGGTCGTTTCGGCCAGACCAAGCCCGGAAGAAGAATTGCGCGCGCCGCATCGGCTTTTTGGCCATTTGGATGGTGCCACCGCCTGTTCTGCCGCCCAATGGGCTGCTGAGGCCAAAGCGGAGATTGCGGCAGCCCATACCCAAGCCCGGCTGCCGATCTTGGTCGGTGGCACCGGCATGTATCTGCGCACTTTGCTGGACGGCATTGCGCCGGTGCCGGAGATTGATCCCGCCATTCGTGCCGAAGTTCGCGCGCTCCCGGTGGCAGAAGCGCGGCAATGCCTATTGGCAGAAGACCCGGAGGCTGCCGCCCGCCTTGATGCCAATGACAGCACCCGCATTGCCCGCGCCTTGGAAGTTGTCCGGTCCACCGGTCGGCCGATCAGGGATTGGCAAGCAGATCTTGTCGGCGGCATTGGACAACAAATCCGCCTAGTTCCTGCCGTGCTGCTGCCCCCGCGGGCTTGGCTATATGACCGGTGCGACCGGCGGTTTGAAGCGATGCTGGACCAAGGTGGCCCAGAAGTTGCTGCCCTTATGTCCCGCAATCTTGACCCTGATCTGCCGGTGATGCGCGCCATTGGCGTGCCCGATATCGCCGACTTCCTCTCCGGTGCGCTTTCCCGCGATGCAGCAATCGAACACGGGCAAATTGCCACGCGCCAATATGCAAAGCGCCAGTTTACGTGGTTCCGCAATCAGCCCCCTCCCGATTGGGCGCGTATCGAGAGCGAATTAGATAACGTCAAGATTGACGCATTAGCAATAAAATTACGTGAAATGACGTTGACATATTCGTTTGTTATTCGTAGGGCGCCCGCCTTGCGAAAATTCTGCCGCAGTGCGACA
>JBBATT010000457.1:265-1880 GCA_040398605.1 Chakrabartia sp. | reverse complement strand
CGCTTCAATATGCGGGCGCAGCACCGAGAAGGGCAAAGGCGGCAGTTGATCCTGCAAGCTCAGCAGGTTGCGCGCTGCTTCCTCACCGACCAGATCAGGCCGCGTCGCCAGCGTCTGGCCGAGCTTGACTGCCGCCGGGCCAATTGCCTTGAAGGCCGTCGCATAATCGGGTGTGGCGGGCTGGAAAGTCCCGAACCGCGCAATGCGGCACAGGCGTTTGACCGGCGCGGGCGTGTTCACGCCCTGCTCAATCAGTTGCAGCGCGCCGTGCTTCGCCAGCGTCCGCCCCCATTTCAGGAGGCGCAGCGTATGTCGTGTGGCGGAGGTCAAATCTTCCAGCCGCTATGGATGGCCACCAGCCCGCCCAGGATCGGTTCATGCCTTGTCTGGACGAAGCCCGCATCGCGGATCATCGCCTCAAACGCCGGCATGGTCGGGAATTTGCGGATCGATTCGATCAGATAGCGATAACTGTCTTCATCATCGGCGATCATCTTGCCCAGCTTGGGCACCAGTCTGTGCGAGTAGAAATCGTACACATCCGAAAAGCCCGGCCAAGTCGTGGTCGAGAATTCGAGGCAATAGAACCGCCCGCCGCGCTTCAGCACGCGGTGCGCTTCGGTCAGTGCCTTGTCGATCCGCGTCACATTCCGGATGCCAAAGGCGATGGTGTAGGCATCAAAGCTGTTCGAATCGAACGTCAGCGTCTCGGCATTCTGTTCAGACCAGCTGAGGCCGCCAATCTCCCGCTCTGCCGCGCGTTCCATGCCGACGCCCAGCATATCGGGGTTGATGTCCGACACGGTGACGAGCGCGCCTGCCGCCTGCATCCGAAAGGCAATGTCACCCGTGCCGCCCGCCATATCGAGGATCATTTCGCTCGGCTTCGGCTTCACGCGGCGGACGAAGCGGTCCTTCCACAGCCGGTGCATCCCGCCCGACATCGCGTCATTCATGACATCATAGCGGCGCGCCACATTGGAAAAGACGGCGCCCACACGCTGCGTCTTTTCTTCCGGGCTTACATCTTCATATCCGAAGGAGACTGTTTCGCTCATGCCGCGCATCTAGCGGGGGCGGGCGCCGCCTGCCAGTGGAAATGCGTAGACAGAGCTTCCCCCTCATCGTTACCCCAGCGGAGGCTGGGGTCTCTCGGTTTTAATGCACGAGATGCCAGCCTGCGCTGGCATGACGGGGGAGGTGGGAACCCCAAACCCGTAGGACATCCTAGGCCCACCCCTGACTCCCCGGAAATCCGTCCATCACCCCCCTCGGAAGGTGTGGAAGTGGAGGAAGTTGAGGGCACGTCCCCCCTCATTTGAGGGGCGTCTGTAGGACAGGCATAACTTTGAGAGACAAAGCCGGGTCGTGCGCGTTCTCATGGCTGATTGTCTGGCACAAGAAGGGGGCTGTAGGACAGGGGAAAGTGGGTGAGCGTCTTTGTTTAACCACTAGAGCAATGCCAAAATTGCAATCGGGGACATTCTATTGGGTGTCCCTAAAGGCCGGAAGACCGAGACGCCAGAGTTTGGGAGTTAAGTAAACTGACAACGCAGTTTAGAGTTCGCACATTGCATAGATTTCACTCCAGCGCCCTCCTCTATCAAGGCAGCCA
>JBBATT010000457.1:0-255 GCA_040398605.1 Chakrabartia sp. | reverse complement strand
ATCGATGCTAATTTGGCGCGCAATCCAAAAGCCAGAAGTGATGCCAAATAGGAATGAAATTGTCACAGTGACGAGAATTCTAACTCGCATTGATCATCCTTACCATCTGGCCAGGAGTCCTCTGGCCAATTTCGGTGACAGTCTACTTTACCCCCAAATAGCGTGGAGGCTTCGGCAGGTCTGGACCGAAATCACGTAGGTTGTGAGCCAATATCATACAGGCATGTCTTATCGCGTCACCGGGGACACGCAATA
>JBBATT010000456.1:0-1885 GCA_040398605.1 Chakrabartia sp. | reverse complement strand
TCGACGAAAAGGCAAAAGCAATCAGCAGGATCAGGGCCATTCCGGCCAGCCCGATCAGGATACGCTGCATCGAAGAAACTCCCCCCAGCGGGTCACCGGCCCGCCATCGTAGCTAACTGTCTAGAGCGTGCCGCCGCCATTCGCCACCCCGATTGCACCCGCTCAGGTAAAGTGAAAGCCGTTGAAGAGCGCAATACAAATGGCAATCAGGATTGCACTGGCGAACAGCGGAATAGCAGCGCGCGCGCCTGCGTTGAAGCCGCCCAGGACGGGAACTAGCGCCACCTTCAAGGCCGAATTCACGAGGACGGGAAGCGCAAGAAGTGCTGCGAGTGAAGATGTGTCGAGCAGACCTTTTGGCAAATTGCTCGCCGTGACGATGGCCGCATCGACATCATAAAGGCCCGTTAGACCAATGAGGATACTGACGCCCCGGCCGCCATATTGGTCAATGGTCCAGCGCGATAGGATGACGATCGCCCCAACCAACGCCGCGAATCCGATGGCAGGCCAGATATCAAAAGGGTTGCGACGCGCCGTCATCGCTTTGCTCGAACCGCCACGTGCGCGCCAGTAGAGCAGCGCCGCAAACAGCAGCACGACAGCAATGGCAGGCCCCACCATCGCGAGAAAAGGAAGCAACACGCCCGGGAGGAGGACCGCCACGAGAATAGAAATGCGAATGGGCATCATCGCCGTTGCCGCCGCAATCCCGGCGCGCAGCGGCAGCGGATCTTCCTGGCTGCTGCGCAAACGGCGGGAGAGTTCCGCCGTCACGGCTGTCGAGGAATAGGTCGCGCCGATGGCGGCCGCAATGATCGTCCCTTGCGCATCGCCCACTCTTTTGGAGGCCCAATAGCCCGCAAAGGACAAGCCGGTGACAAACACCACCACAAGCCAAAGATTGCGCGGGTTGAGCGCGGCATAGGGGCCGATATTCTTGTCCGGCAGCAAGGGCAGTATGACGAGCGTGATGGCGCCATAGACAGCCACCGCGCGGACATCCTCCGCACTCAGCGTCCTTAGCCAGCCGTGCAGCTGTTCCCGCATGGCGAGGATCAACGTCATCATGCCACCAGCGACAATCGCCTCACGCAGGAAGCCGGTCGTCATGGCAAGGCCCAGCAATAGGGTGAGAATGCTGACGACGATGTTTGTGGCCGATATATTGTCATCGGGCTCCGCCAGCCGCGCGCGGTGCGCGAGCAGAAGCGCCACGATGATGCCCCCAATGCCGATCAGGCCAAACCAGATCGAGACATTCAGCGCCAAGAGACCGGACAGAGCGCCGCCCAGCACCAACAGCGCAAAAGTCCTTATCCCTGCAATCCGCCCGCCCGCATGTTCATCGCGCTGCCGCCAGCCCCGCTCCAACCCAATCAGCAGGCCGATGCCCACTGCCGCAAGGAGGCTGACAAGGTTGCTCAATAAGTGCGTCCGATGAGGATCCGCTCGACTGCAGGCCCGCCGGTGAAGAAGCACGGGCCATCGACCGGCGCGGCCCCAAGCGGCGCATTGCGCATCGTGAGCTTCAGGCCCTTGAGCGTTTCGACAATCTTGCTGAGCGCCTCACCCGTCGGGCGTGCCCATTGCACCTCAACCCAGCCAGCAAACTTCGCCTCATCGCCCTTATAATGGGCAGCAAGGTCCGTCACGTCGCGGCGGATATTGCTCTCCAACCGATCATTGGCTTCGGTGAACAGCGATTTTTCAATGTCGACCAGCGTGTCCGCCACAGCCCCAACAAAGTCAGCGCGCGCAATGAACGCAGAGTTGAGCTTGCCGTCTTCCTTATAGAGCCGATCACGGCGCACCACGGCGACGTTGCCGCCCGCCACATCGCGCGGGCCGACTTCAACGAGGATCGGTGCGCCCTTTTTGACCC
>JBBATT010000455.1:0-1891 GCA_040398605.1 Chakrabartia sp. | reverse complement strand
CATGGGCCGCCCGTCAATATATTTGTTCCGAAAAGACCAGCGCGTCTTAGTTGACGGCGTCCTTCAGGCCCTTGCCGGCCTTGAACTTCGGCTGCGACGAGGCCTTGATTTCCATCGGTGCACCCGTGCGCGGGTTACGGCCGGTGGAAGCCTTACGCTTCGAAACGGCAAACGTGCCGAAACCGACGAGGCGAACTTCATCGCCCTTCTTCAGTGCGCCGGTGATCGAGTCAAAAACGCCTTCAACGGCCTTGCTTGCATCAGCCTTGGTCAGGCCAGAAGCGTCTGCCACTGCAGCGATCAAATCTTGCTTGTTCATAATTAGGAACCCCCTCGTCGAGTGTGTGGATTACTTTTGTATTTTCGGCGGAAAGCCGTGGAGTGTGTAATGCCATCTCTTGCGGCCCTGTCAAAGCAAAAGCGCCAAAAAACGTCCGAAAACGAGCCCTAAGACGCGTTTTTCGCGACCAAACAGGTTACAACACTCCGGAGTGGAGCCATATCGCCGCACTCCGGAGACAATCACGTCATCATTTCGACTTAATGTGCGTTCGAGTCGCAGCCGATCATCAATGACGGACGACCTCTTCTGCGCCGCCGGCCAGCGGTGGGCGCTGGGCGGCCAACTCATCCGCCTCGGTCCACTCAATCGGCACCAGCCGGTCAACAAGCGCGATTTCCAGCACCTCGTCGACATGCTTCACCGGAATGATCTTCAGGCCCAGCTTCACATTCTCAGGAATCTCGGCGAGATCCTTCTCGTTCTCATCCGGAATGATCACCGTTGTGATCCCGCCGCGAAGCGCCGCGAGAAGCTTTTCCTTCAAGCCACCAATTGGAAGAACGCGACCACGCAGGGTCACCTCACCTGTCATGGCAACGTCACGCCGCACCGAAATGCCAGTCAGCGTTGAAACCATGGCTGTGACCATGCCGATACCAGCCGACGGGCCGTCCTTCGGCACCGCCCCTTCGGGCAAGTGGATGTGGATATCCTTGCGCTGGAAGAGGCTCGGCTTGATGCCGTAAGATGGCGCACGCGCCTTCACGAAGCTCATCGCGGCTTGAATGGACTCGGTCATCACATCACCGAGCTTACCCGTGGTGCGCACGCCGCCCTTGCCGGGCACCGTCACAGCTTCGATGGTCAGCAACTCCCCGCCGACTTCTGTCCAGGCAAGGCCAGTCACAGCCCCGATCTGATTTTCCTCTTCGCCAATGCCGTGACGATATTTCAGGACACCGGCAAATTCGGAGATGTTTTCCGCTGTAATCTCAACTGACTTTGCTTTGCCTTCAAGGATGCGGCGAAGCGACTTCCGCGCCAGCTTAGCGATTTCGCGTTCGAGCGTACGGACACCCGCTTCCCGCGTGTAATGGCGGATCAGGACGCGCAGACCTTCTTCGGTCAACACGAATTCACCGGGCTTGAGGCCATGGGCATCAATTTGCTTAGCGATCAGGTGGCGCTGGGCGATTTCAACCTTTTCGTCCTCAGTATACCCCTCCAACCGAATGATCTCCATGCGGTCGAGCAGCGCTTGCGGCAGGTTCAGCGAGTTCGCCGTCGTCACAAACATGACGTCGGACAGATCGATATCCATTTCCAGATAATGGTCCTGGAACTTGCTGTTCTGTTCCGGGTCGAGCACTTCAAGCAAGGCCGAGGCGGGATCACCGCGGAAATCCTGACCAAGCTTATCGATTTCATCGAGCAGGAAGAGCGGGTTCATAGACCCGGCCTTCTTCAGGTTCGTCACGATCTTGCCGGGCAGAGAGCCGATATACGTACGGCGATGGCCGCGAATTTCGGCTTCATCGCGCACGCCACCGAGCGACTGGCGGATGAACTCACGCCCCGTCGCCTTCGCAATCGAGCGGCCAAGCGACG
>JBBATT010000454.1:0-1900 GCA_040398605.1 Chakrabartia sp. | reverse complement strand
CGGAGCAGACGAAGATGCTTTTGTTCATCCAATCATATTTGCCCATGGGTGCGATGAATTCCGGCACGGTGCGGAAATAATATTCGGCAGGGTCGACCGGTTCTCCGGCGGCAAGACGCGCCATGACGTCTGGCGGGCCATGACGCAGCCCTTTATTTCGGATCTGGATGACGACGCCGTCATCCGTTTTGTGCGCGTACATCGCATCAGCAACGGTCACGCCGTCCGTCCGGGTCAGCTGCCAATCGGCCGCATTGCCCATCAACGCGCCTTTGATGAGCGGGCCTTCAACACGCCCACCTTCAAAAATCGGGATGATGCGCCGCGTGCCATCGGGAGCGTCGCCAATAGGGATTGGCGCGCCGAGACTGCCTTCGGCTTCGTAGACAAATTCGAGCTCTGGCTTGATCATGCCGCCAATCCAATTTCATTGGCATCAGCCCAGTTCCCGTGAAGGCCAAAGCGCATCCGGATGGGGATGTTGATCGTGACAATGGGGCCTTTCTCAATATCGAGTGCGTCGAACAGCAAGAGGTCGCTCCTGTGTTCTTCCAAGCGGTTGCAGATCTGGACAATCCAACCATCGCCTTCCGGCGCATCCTTGCTGCGGGGAATGAAGCAGGGTTCCTGCAATGAAGATACGGGGCCGCACCACCAATGCTGTTCCTGCTTGGTCTGATGGTCGATTAGGCACAGGCAGTTCATCAAGAGCCCGCCGGCGCTCCCGCCTTTCAGCTCGACGGGCCGCCGATAGTCCATCTCCAGCATCCAGCCATAACGATAGGGCAGGCCGGCAAAGCGATCATCGATACGCGGGAATTCACCTGCCGTTTGCGTCAGTTGGACTTCGCTTTCAAAGGCGTCGCTGTTGCTGGCCATGTCCACGGTCCAGCGGGTGAGATAGCTCATGGCCTCTTGGCCATTGAACGGCGCACCGTTCACATCTGGGAAGAACGGGAACATGTTGTTCTTCGCCACAGGGATATCGAAGTGAACCTTCGTTCCTTCCTGAAAGGCGTTCATGACGTGGCTGTTGAAGCTGTTGCCGGTTTTGAACCAGCGGATGTCATCACCTGTCGCCCCAGCTTTGCGGGGCAGGACGCCGAGATAGACTGGTAAAGACGTATCAAAGCCGAAATGGGGCATGCCCTTTTCCAGCCGTTCCCAACTGCCGATGCTCGGCATGACGTTGAATACGGCATAGTCTTCGGTAATCCCGAAGTCGTGCATCATGCAGTAATAGGGGGCTTTGAACCAGATTTCGTGGACCAGTTCCCCCTCGGGCGTCACTTCGTAAAAGGTGCAATCATCGGTGCAGAGGCCTGAAGTCGCATAACCAAAGGCAATCATGTTGCCGGTCTTAGGATCCATCTTTGGGTGTGCGGTGAAGGTTTGGCCGGTCATTTTCTGGCCGGTGCTGTCATTGAAGAAATGCGTGAAACCTTCGGTTTCCATCGAGGCCGGGTCCATGACCAACGCCGGACTGTCTTCCTTCAGGGCATAAAGCTTGCCGCCGTGTATCCAGGCGTTCGTATTTGCCGTGCCCCGGATTTTGCCTTTCACGCTCTCATCATCGGTCAACGGGTTGCGGTAGGATCCAAACAGGGCCTTGCCGGCTTCATTTTCCAGCTTCCACTTATCGGTCTTTGCCCAGCGCTGACGGAAGTCGCATTGCCCATCATGAATATGAAAGCGCGTGATCATGCCATCGCCATTGAAGGAGATGTCATCGTCCGAGCGCGGCGGGAATTGCGGATCGGGCTGAACACGGTAGAAGGCTCCGTTGAGTTCGGGGGGGATGGTGCCTTCAAAGGTCAGGTCCGCAATATCGCCTTCGATGCGGGATGGCGCATTGAAGCCCGTGAAGGACGGGGTCTGTGGAAACTGTGCCATGGGGCAA
>JBBATT010000453.1:0-1901 GCA_040398605.1 Chakrabartia sp. | reverse complement strand
GTAGCCGCTTATCTTCGCAGTAGTTTTCTCTCGCGCCCGTTGTTTCGGCGTGTGTTTTCGGCGCGCTTTTGCGCATATTTTTTCGTCAGTTTTTTTTTTTGGGCGGCCGTGTTATGAAAAGGAATTCAAAAAAGCTCAGGATAGTTGTTCGACATAGCGAGGGGTGATGGGGGGAAATCGATCTTCGACTCGACTCAGGCAAGCACCTCAGCGTGCTCACTGGGCCAGCCGTTCTGAAGCCAAGCAGAGTATGTCTTGAAGTTGCTGCGGACGAGGCCGCAGGCGATGCGCTGGCGCAGCGCGCACGTGTAGCGCGAGCGCAGGCCGTCGACGTCGTACTTGCCCTGAGGGTCGGTCACGGGGTCGCCAGGGTACTCGAGCTTGGCCATGCGCTTGATGAAGTCGTCGAACTTCTTGTTCATGGCACCGTTGGTCTCGATGACGGCGAAGAGGATGTGGTGAGCCTTGGCAGCGAAGTTGGAGATGGCCTTTTGGTAGTTGTAGGTTTTGGACATTTCTCCCGCCTCGGCGGCGACTCCCTGCTTGGCGCAGGACTTGATTGTGCGGTCGCCGTCTCCGTTGATCGTCGCAGTCCGCATGCAGTCAACGTAGACGCGACCTCCCGCCGGCAGAGTGATGCCGAGGTCAAAGCGCCGTGCGGCCCCGTCCGCGGTGTCGACGAGGACAATGCCGACGGTGCGCGCCGCCTCAGCAAAGTCAGGCTCGTCTGGCCGCGAGTTGAGCGAGCGCATGCGCTGGCCGCCGAGCGTGAGGCACTTGGAGGCCTGGACGGCAGCGCCGAGCGCGGCGTGGTTGTCAGTGGCTTGCCGCTGCTTGGACGTGTCGTGCCGGCATAGAAAGGCGTGCTCGCCAGTGGCGGCGACGTCCTTGGCTCCACAGGCGCAGCAGTCCGCCGCGAGTCCGTAGTCCGTCTGCGGCAGCGACAGCAGCCGGCACACATCAGCAGTGAGCTCAGCATCGGTGAGGTGAAGCACGAGCAGCCGTGGCATGGCGTAAAGGTGAGCCGATGCACGGCCCTTGCAGGCGACGAGGTTGGCGCCACGAATGGGGTCCGCCACCTTCATCTCGTCCAGCCCAGCTGCCGCGTCGCGGATCAGTGCCTGCGTCGTGAAGGCGTGCTGCACCGATTTACCCGGGCGAGCGGCGGCGAGATCAGCGAGGTCCTCGTAGCCCGAAACGAGCGCCTTGGGCGCCTCCTTGCGCAGCGCGCCGTAAATGCCGGCAGCCACGGGCCAAAAAGCAGTGACGTCGAGCTGCGGCCACATAACCTTGAGGAAGCGAGCGGTGGCGACGACGCCGCCGAGGTAGGCAGCGGGCGCCGCCCGCGAGCAGGAGTTGATGCCCAGCCCGCCAAAGCGCATGCCGAGCCCAAACCGCAGCCGCGAGAACGCCTGCTGGGTCTCCGACTGCCGCATGCCGCGCTCACGAATGCCGAGCTCGGTGAGGACGATGTCGTAGAGGCCGTCGTCGAGCACAGTCGCGGCCGCCTCAGTGATGGCCGGCGGGAGCCCTATCGATATATCCAAAAAAATCTGCGGCATCCCGAGCAAACCCCGGCAAAGTTGTTAGGAGTTTGTTGGGCCCCACAGTTGGGGGCACGCACAGAAAATTTCCGGTTTGCTCAAACCGGTCTTTCGAAAAAGTTCAAACGCGAAAACTGGCGATCGCAAAACGCGCGCACATCACGCGCACGCGCGCACGCCTAGCACACAAACTTATTGATATGCGAATTCGAGCATCATATGCGCGCATGCCTCTGTTGGCAATCTTGATGTTTCGATGAGCGACAGCGCCGCACGTACGTTTTCACGTGCGGTTTCGGCGCTGGCGCTCGGGGCGCGCGCGCGCGTTCGAGGCGCTTCTCGGGCGGCGTCGGGCGC
>JBBATT010000452.1:0-1902 GCA_040398605.1 Chakrabartia sp. | reverse complement strand
AGGATCGACTGGCTGGTCGGGTCATGCTCGGCCTGGCTCAACAGATCAGCGGCAATCCATTGCGGGTCATTCTGCCCATCGGCGACGACGAGGATTTCAGAAGGCCCCGCCACCATGTCGATGCCGACGACACCGTACAGCTGCCGCTTGGCTTCAGCGACCCAGGCATTGCCGGGGCCAGTGACGACATCAACCTTGCCGATGGTGTCAGTGCCAAAGGCAAGCGCGGCGACGGCCTGTGCCCCGCCCACGCGCCACACCTCGTCCACGCCCGCAATATGCGCGGCGGCAAGGACGAGCGGGTTGATCTCGCCCTTGGGCGTCGGCGTGACCATCACAAGGCGGTCGACGCCCGCGACCTTGGCTGGAATGGCGTTCATCAAAACGGAAGAAGGATAGGCTGCGCGGCCACCCGGCACATAGACGCCGGCGGCATCGACGGCGGTCCAGCGCGCACCAACGCGGACGCCTGCGCTGTCCACAATGTCGCTATTCTCGGGCTTTTGCTTAGCGTGATAAATGCGGATGCGGTCTGCTGCGAGGTCGAGCGCAGCCCGCAACTCGCTGTCGAGCGCCTCATAGGCCGCGCGGCAATCGGCAAGATCAATGGCCCAATTAAGATCATGCCCGTCAAACTTGCGCGTCAGATCAGCGACCGCCGCATCGCCTTCCGCACGGACGCGGGCGATGATCGCGGCAACATCGCGCGAGACGTCCTCGTCCGCTTCCCGCCGCGCATTGACGAGCGTTTCAAAGGCCGCCGCAAAATCGGGGGCCAGCGCGTCGAGCCTAATCATTGACCGCCGCCCGGAAGGCTTCGACCAGATCACCGACGGCGGCGTTGGTCTTGAAGGCGGCGCGATTGACGATGAGGCGCGCGGAGACCTGCGCGATCACTTCGACTTCGACCAAGCCGTTTTCCAGCAGCGTCTTACCCGACGACACAAGATCGACAATCCGGCTCGACAGGCCAAGTGACGGTGCGATTTCCATCGCCCCGTTTAGCTTCACGCATTCGGCCTGCACGCCGCGCGCGGCAAAGTGCTTGCGCGTCATGTTCGGATATTTGGTCGCAACGCGGACATGGCTCCACGACCGTGGATCGTCGGTCGCGGCCATCTCAGCAGGCTCGGCAACTGAGATGCGGCAATGGCCGATGTCCAGATCAACCGGCGCGTAAAGCTCTGAATAGTCAAACTCATCGATCACGTCTGACCCGACAATGCCGATCTGTGCCGCGCCGTGCGCAACGAAGGTCGCAACATCAAAAGCGCGTACGCGGATTAGGCTCACATCCGGACGGTTGGTCGCGAATTTGAGGGCGCGGCTCTTCCCGTCGGTAAAGGCAGGCTCAGGCACAATCCCGGCGCGCGACAGCATCGGCAGGGCTTCTTCGAGGATGCGGCCTTTGGGCACGGCAAAGATGATCGGCTGAGACATGATGCGGGGCCTTTACGAGGACGGGCTTTGCAGGGCAAGCTGTCGCCATGACACAAAGCATCCGGGAGGCCTTCCGGCTTCAGGCCCAACATTGCCAGGCTGCGGGCTCTGCACTGACGGCAGAGGTGGTGGCGGCACTCGCCGATATCCTCGACCATAGGACGCGGACCGGCGCGCGCATCCTCGACTGGACGGGTGATCCGATTGTCGACGCGCTGCCGCTGCGCATTGCGGGCGGCCTCAATGCGCTTGCCCGGTCTGGCAAGGACGAGCTTCTCGTCCGCTATTACACCGTCCGCGATCTGGAAGCGCACCCCGTTCTGCGTCAGGTGATCGAGAAGTGGGACGACTGGCTTTATCCTTGGCTCGACGGGCCACCGCAGACCAATGAGGTCGCCCGTTCAGGGGCGTTGTGGCCCGGTATGCTAGAGGTTGCGCGCCGCTTTGGCCCCGACATGGAAT
>JBBATT010000451.1:0-1909 GCA_040398605.1 Chakrabartia sp. | reverse complement strand
GAAATCCATGGTGCCGGCTACAAGATTCGAACTCGTGACCCCCTGATTACAAATCAGGTGCTCTACCAACTGAGCTAAGCCGGCTCGTGGATTTGCGCCTCTAGCCTCAAATGCAGCCGAAGGTCCAGCCCTCGGTGCGTGCAATTTTGGGGGTGAGGCCAGAAGGGTGCCATAGGCTGGGGTTCAGATGGGCATTGCGCAGCCAGGCGGCAGTGAGGATGGCGTCGGTGGCGTGGTCATCATAGCGGGCGAGCGGCGCGTGGGGGCGGGCATTGAGGCCGTCCAGCGCGGCATCGAGCGTGGCGGCATCGCGGATCTTGCTGAGCCCTTTGCGCAAGCCGGCCGCGCGGGCGGCGATGGTGGTGTAGATCTCCACGATGAGGGGGCCCTCCTCCGGCACGGGATCAAACGGCCAAACGGGCACGCGTCCGCGCAGGCGGTGGAGCACGCGCATACCCGTCAGGCTGGATTTCCCGACCTGAGAGGCGCCGACAAGGTTGAAGCAGCTCGTGGGAGAGAGGCCCATTTCCCGCTGGGCATGTTCACATACGCGCATCCGTCCAAGCCCGCCGGGGAAAAGATCACCACATTCACCGTGGCGGCGGAAGTGCCTTTTGGCTTCCGGGTGCTGCACAATGCCATTGCCGGACATATGCTTATCCTCGGCACAAAGCTGATCCACCATCTGCCAGAGCGAGACGGCGTCGATCGGCGTGTCTGACCAGCCGGGGAAATAGGCACCCGCATCAACGAAGGGGAGCGCGGGGGAAAGATCGACCCCGATGAGCGCCGGGACCTTTCGCGCCGCAAGATCGGCAATCCAATCCAGAATGTCAGCGCGGGACCAGCCGCGGTCGGGCGTCTGAAGTGCGGGCGCGTCCGCATCCGGCCCGGCAATGGCGAGCGCCAGCCCCTTGGGCCGGGCAACCGCCTGCCCAGACCAGTCAATAGCGACGAATCGGGTGAACCGGGCGTTACCGATCATCAAGACGGATCAGGCGCACTTCTTTTGATTATATCGATTCTTCCGATCCCAGCATGCCGCGGCAAAGGAGGGGAAGCGGCGCGTGTAGAGCCAAGAGCCGATGTTGGGCGCGCGGAATTGTTGCTCGATCGAGGGCTTTAGCGCCTCACGCAGTTCCCCCAGATGCTCCGACGCCAAGGTGGCAAGTTGCCCGCGCGGCGTGAAAAGGGCGCGCCTGCCGACCCAGCCGACCGTGTGGCAAAAGCCAAGTTGGCCGCGCACGGTGGAATAGCTGGTCGTCATCTTGGTCGCAAAGCTATCCAGTGCGGACTGGGCAAGTTTGGGCGCCTTTTTGGTGCGCTTGAAATAGCCGCTGATCGTGTTGAAGGCCTTGGTCAGTTCCTCACCATGATTGGTGAGCAGGGCGTTGTAATTCCCGGTGGCCAGCAAGGTGGGATATTGCGTGTGGCACTGGAGCGCGCCCAAGAGCAGTGCCTGACGCAGGCTCCAGGTCAGCACGGCCTTTTGTTCGGCCGCCGTCGCGCCCGGCATGGCGGGGTCAAAGCCCGGTTCCAGCGCCAAGACGGGTGTCGCCGCGAAAGCCGGCGGCTTGTAGAAAACCTGAGCGGTTGCAGGAACAGCGGCGAAAGACGCCGCCGCGAGAGCAGGAAGCACGATATAGGACAGGCGCATGGGGCGGATCATTCCTTCTTTTGCGCTCAATGGGGCCGCCCGCATTACGCCAAAATGAATGCAAAAGAAAAGGGCCGCCCGGTACTCCGGACGACCCCAATCTCATAAATTCGCTTTGAAGCGAAATTACATCGCGTTCGAAGCGTTTGCGTCGACAGCGTTGGCTTCAGCGCCAGCAGCTGCGTCAACGTTCGCCATCGAATCGTTAGCGGTGCCTTCGGTGGCAACAGCTTCGTTGAGTTCAGTTGCGTT
>JBBATT010000450.1:0-1911 GCA_040398605.1 Chakrabartia sp. | reverse complement strand
GCTGCTGCCGAAGACAGGCCGAACATCGCCACCTGAAAGATCGTAATGGGCAGCGACATCATCTGGATTTCACGCATGGTGGAGGCCTGTGCGCCGACGCCGAGGAAGATCGCGCCGAGCAACATGAACGCCATGGTGAAATAGAGCGCGCACAGCAGAAGGAAGGTGGGCAGGCCGACAGCGGCGGCAATGGGCGGCAGTGTGAGGAAACTGGCAGAAAGCACAATGGCGACGCCCGCCAGTCCCGCCCAGAAGCCGACAAAGAGCAAAGCCACGCCGAACATGCCAATCAACTTGCCGAGGAACACAGCCTCCAGCGGCGCCGCGGCGGCAAGGATTTCAATGACCTTATTTGATTTTTCCTCGGCCAACATGCCCACCGATTGTCCGGCGAGCAGCAAAGTGAGGAAGAAGATGCCGAACACGGCGGCATAGCCTGTGGCATGTTTACTGCTCGCACTGGCCGTCGAGACTTTCTTCTCTGTCGTCTGCGCCTTGCTCAGCAGCATGCCGGGGGCGATGCCCGCTTTGCGGTCGCGCAAGGCTTGCTCCGCAAGCGTCGCCAGATAGATGGAGCGCCGCCCATCTTCCTTCAGGATGGTCGGCTTTTCGAGCGGACCATAGAGAATGGCGACAAAGTTGGGATCGGGCTGTGCCAGCAGCACCTGCGCGACAGTGGCGCTGTCGGCGCCATGCTCCGGGATGAGGTCAAGCTTGGGCGGCTGGATTTCATTCGGCAGCAGGTCCCGCATCCGCTGGTCCGCCGCCATCAGCAGCGGCCCGTCTGATGGCGCGGCGATGATGCCGATGCGCATCTTGTCCTGCGATGTGTCGGCAATTTGGGCGGCGCCCGTGACGCCCAACAGGCTCATCAAAATCATGAACAAAGGCGCGAGCAGAAACAGCAGGAAGGTGGGTGTCGCCACGACAGCGGTAAAGTCACGGCGGGCGACAACAAGGGCCTGACGGGTAAAGGCGCTCATGCTTGGGCCTCCGCATCGGCGCGCTTCGCATCAGAGACGATGCGGACAAAGGCGTCATGCAGGCCGGGGCGCTGCATGGTCAGACCGGCAATGCCATGGCCTGCCGAAATCAGGGCGAGGAGCAGCGGCTCCGCCCCGCCATCGGGCACCGTGAAGCGCCAGGCCCGACCATCAAATTGCGCGTCAGCGGGCAGCAGGCTGCCAGCTTCTGCCGCCCGGTCACACGGCACATATTGCGCCTGCATCGGCAACAACCCGCGCGCGTCATCCACCGTGCCTTCAAAGCGTCGCTGTCCGCCTGCGATCACGGCGACCCGTTCGCACAAGCGCTCGGCATGGCTCATGACATGGGTGGAAAAAAGGATCGTTGCCCCCCTATCCCGCTCCGACCGGACAAGCGCTTCGAGATGCTCCTGATTGACAGGGTCGAGCCCGGAAAAGGGCTCATCGAGCACGATGAGTTCGGGCTGATGAACAATGCTGCCAAGCAGCTGGACCAATTGCGCCATGCCTTTGGACATTTGGCGGATCTTGCGGTCAACCGCATAGCCAAGGCCGGACGCTTCCATCATTTCGCCCGCGCGTTTGCGACCGGTCGCCCAGTCCAGTCCGCGCAGGGCGCCCATGAAGGCAATCGCTTCACGCGCTTTCATCGCTGGATAAAGCCCGCGTTCTTCAGGAAGATAGCCGACCCTGTGGCTCACCTTGCGGGGGTCAGCATGGCCAAGAAGGGAACGTTGGCCCGCATCAGGGTCAATAATGCCAAGCACCATACGCAGCGTTGTCGTCTTGCCTGCGCCATTGGGGCCGAGCACGCCGTAGATCATACCGCGCGGCACAGAAAGGCTGACGCCACGCACGGCGGCTGTTCCGCCGAACGTCTTCACCAAGCCTTCGGCCCAAACAGGCATATCGTCCGTCAACGTTG
>JBBATT010000449.1:0-1914 GCA_040398605.1 Chakrabartia sp. | reverse complement strand
GTCTTGGCGGCGTGGGCAATCAACTGGCCAAAGTCGAAGGTCATGTCGACACCCGCATCAGCCCGTCCCAGCGGTGCACCATTCAGATCAACGCAGAGTGCGCCGTGCAGCTTGCCGCCGTCCCAACGGTCGCCCAACGCATCGGGGGCGACAAAAACAGGGGAGAAGGCGCTGGCGGGCTTGGATTGCAAGAAGCCAAACCCTTTTGCGAGTTCATCGGGGATGAGGTTGCGGAGCGACACGTCATTGGTGAGGCCAACCAAGCGGATGTAACCCCGCGCCTCTTCTGCCGACACGCCCTGCGGCACATCGCCTGTCACAACGACGATTTCGGCCTCCATGTCGCAGCCCCAGGCTTCGTCCGCCAGCGGGATGGCATCACGGGGGGCAAGGAACCCATCTGACCCGCCCTGATACATCAGCGGATCATGCCAGAAGCTGTCGGGCATCTCAGCACCTCGTGCCTGCCGGACGAGCGCGACGTGGTTCACATAAGCGGAGCCATCCGCCCATTGGAAAGCACGGGGCAAAGGCGAGGCGGCGTTGCGTTCATGAAAGCGCATCATCGGGATGGTTTCATGCGCCAGATCGACCGCAAGGTTACGCAGCAGCGGCTCTGCCATGTGCCAATCATCAAGGGCGGCTTGAAGCGTGGGGACAATGTGCGTGGCATCTGCACACCAAGCGAGATCGTCCGAAACAACAACAAGGCGGCCATCACGTCCACCTTTTAGAGATCCGAGCTTCATGCGCCTCTCCTGTCTCATGGCATCCATCCGACTTGACGGACACATCCATTCATGGTGGCTTTGTCATCCTAAATGGGGCGCATTGAAAGGGGATTCGATGGGGGCTGCCAGGAATCGATGGGGATGGGGCATATTGGCGGCCGGATTGCTTGGCCTGTCCCCTTTATTGGCGCAGCGTGTGAACCCGAATGAGGAGGCCGCGCAAAAAGGGTATATGACAGATGTGGGGCGTGCGCCTGCTTGGCATCTGACCCAGTTGAAGCGGATGTCAGCCGCGATTGCCGCGCTGAAACCGCAGCGACCAGGTGTCGTGGATGCCTATGTTGTGGCCGTCGGTTTGGATTCGGACCCCGTCTTTGGGCGGGAGGCGGCCGAGGCCGCCAAGGTGCTGTCGCGCCGCTATGATGCTGAAGGCCGCACGCTGTTGCTGGCGGCAGGCGGCGGTGCGGGGCCGGTGCCAAATGGATCGCCCGCCAACCTCCAGACCGCACTGGCGGCGGTGGCCGGGCTGATGGACGCTAAGGAAGATGTCCTCCTGCTCTATACAACCTCTCACGGCGCACCGAAAGTGGGCATCGTCTATAAGGATGGTGACAATGGCTATGGCTATATCGCGCCGAAGAACCTTGCCGCGACCCTGAACGGGTTGGGCATCCACAATCGGATGGTCCTGATTTCGGCCTGCTATTCGGGTATCTTCATTCCCGATCTGGTGAATGACGATACGGTGTTGATCACCGCTGCGTCGCCGGTGACAACTTCCTTTGGCTGTGCGCCCGCCAATGATTGGACGTTCTTTGGCGATGCGCTCATCAACAACGCCTTTCGCGCGCCGGCCAAGCTCGATGAGGCGATGGGGCAGGCGCTGTCGCTGATCGGCAGTTGGGAAAGGATGCGCGGGCTGCCGGCATCCAACCCACAATATTTTGTGGGGGCGCATGCCCGGGGTTGGCTGGCGTCGCTTGAGGCACGGACGCCGCCGACGACAACGCCCAAAGTGGGACGACCTGCTATTGAAGAGAAATAGGACAACGCCCTAAGAGCGTTCTCATGTCCTCGCTCACTCTTGAAGAATTCGTGCCCTATCGGCTGTCGGTCGCATCAAATGCGGTGTCGACGCGCATTTCCCAAAGCTACCGGAAGCGCTTCAAGCTGAAAGTCGCGG
>JBBATT010000448.1:0-1919 GCA_040398605.1 Chakrabartia sp. | reverse complement strand
GAAAAGGCCAAGGAACGCGCTGAAGAGCGGGCGCAGAAGATCATCGACGCAGAAGAAGCCGCCAAGGCTGAAGCTGAAGCCGCTGCTGCTGCTGCCGCTGCACCGGTTGAAGAAGCGCCTGCTGAGGAAGCACCTGCTGAGGAAGCGCCCGCCGTTGAAGCGGCAGCCGAAGAAGCACCTGCTGCTGAAGCCGTCGCCGAAGAAGCACCCGCTGTTGAAGCTGCTGCTGAAGAAGCTCCTGCCGCAGAAGAAGCACCTGCTGCTGAAGAGCCCGCTGCAGAAGCACCGGCTGAAGACAAGGCTGAGGGTTAATCCTCTCATGCTGCCGTTTGTCCTGAGCCTGTCGAAGGACGGTCCTTCTTGTTGCCTTTCACGGCCTCAAGGACGGCACTTCGACAAGCTCAGTGCAAACGGAGTTTAAGATGGTTCTGAACCGCCAAGTCACACTTGCCGTCATCATTGGCGCGCATGGCGTGGCGGGCGAGGTCCGCCTCAAGCTGTTCACCGATGATGTGGCCAGCCTGAAGGCGCATAAGACGTTCAACGGTGGCGCACTGACGATGTCGTCGGTGCGCGCCGGAACCAACGGCGCCATTGCCCGCTTTGCTGAAATTGCAGACCGTAACGGCGCCGAAGCGATGCGTGGCACTGAACTTGCCGTTCCGCGCGATGCGCTCCCGCCGCTTGCGGACGGGGAATATTATCACGCAGACTTGATGGGGCTCCCTTGTGTCACGACCGAGGGCGTGACTGTCGGCACCTGCATCGCAGTTGAGAATTTCGGCGCGACCGACGTGCTCGAAATTGAACGGCCCGACAAGAAGACCTTCATGGTGCCCATGATTGCGTCGGTCGTGCCCGAATGGTCGGACGAACGTATCCTGATCGAGGCCGCCTTCGCGGACTAGACGCGGGTTCGACATCATCCGCCTTTGCGGTATGTCTTGCTCTATGACCCGCAGACTCTCTTTCATCCTCGCGGCCGCGCTGGTTTCGACCGGCACTGCGCACGCCCAATCGTTTGACCCCCTCACGCCGGAGATCGATGCGGTCTTCGCCAAGTTTCAGGCCGAGGCCCATGTGCCTGGCATGGTCTATGGCGTGGTGAAGGATGGAAAGCTCTCCTATGTGAAGGGCATCGGCGTTCAGGATCTCGACGCAAAGCGCCCCGTGACGCCCGACACGCTGTTCCGCATCGCCTCCATGACGAAGGCGTTCACTGCGCTCTCCATCCTGTCGCTGCGCGATGAGGGGAAGCTGCGCCTTGATGATCTGGTCGAGGATTATGTGCCGGAAATGAAGGGCTGGACCTACCCGACCAGCGATAGCCCGCGCATCCGCATCCGTGATCTGCTCGCCCATGTCGGTGGGTTCGTAACCGATGATCCCTGGGGGGACCGGCAGCAGGTCCTGTCGCAGGAAGACTTCACCAAGATATTGAAAACAGGAGTGCCATTCAGCCGCGCGCCGCAAATGGCACATGAATATTCCAATTTCGGCTATGCCATCCTTGGGCGGATCGTCGCCAAGGCGTCGGGCATGCCGTACCGCACCTATGTCGAGCGCACGCTCCTGACGCCGCTTGGCATGACGTCGAGCGGCTATGTGGTGACCGATGCCCCCAAAGAGCGCCGTGCCATTGGCTATCGCTGGGAGAATGACGCTTGGGCTGAAGAGCCGACCATGCGCGACGGCGCGTTTGACGCCATGGGCGGGCTTCAAGTCAGTGCGAATGACTATGCGAAGTGGGTCGCCTTCCTGCTGTCGGCATGGCCACCTCGAGATGGATCTGAGACAGGGCCTATAAAGCGCGCAACGGTGCGAGAGGTGGCGCAGGGGCTGAACTTCATCAGCGTTGCCCAGCGGACGGGCACAAGCGGCCCCACCGCCTGCCGTCAGGCACTTGCTTACGGCATGGC
>JBBATT010000447.1:0-1921 GCA_040398605.1 Chakrabartia sp. | reverse complement strand
TGCCACTTGGGCTTCCCTGTTGAACACTTCGGGAAGCATTCAGCAAAGGCCGTGCCAGTTCTCAGATGAGGGGAGCGCGGCCCAGTTTTCCGGCGTTTGTGTAGGTGTGGGTCACCCGTTCGCCGCGCTGATGCGTCAATCTTTCGAGCCGCTGGGAGACGCGGTCCGTCAGGAAATTGACCCGACCGCGGGCGGCTTCTGCCTGTCGCAAAGCATAGTCGAACCGGGGGCGGTCTTCATTGGCCGACGGCGTTTCAGCGCGCACGGCTTCAAGCGCGCGGGCGACACGCGCAGTGGCATCTTCAACAGCGGAGACGTCGCCTGCGTCGAGGGCACTGATGAGGGCCCCTTGGCAATCGATCAAACGATCAATGGCACGCGCTGGCATTAGAGGTACGCCTGGAATGACATGGCATCAGCGATGGCTGTCGTGTCGACAGGATAGCTGCCCTGAGCAATCGCGGTGCTAATTTGCGCGAGCTTCACATAATCGACCGGCGGGCCTTCGTTCGCGATTTTGGAGGCCATACTAAAGAGCCGCGGGACATCCGCAGGTCCTGGCCCTCCGGCCGCGCTCAAGGTCGGCTTGGGAGCGGGGTTGCGCACAAGTTGCGGTGCTTGCGCGCCGCTGGATGAGCTGACTGGATCGACCATCGTCCTGTTCCCTCAAATGACCTGTCATGAACCCGACAGGCCTTCCTGAGTTCCGTAACGACAATTTGACGCAGCCTTTTAGGGCTTAGTTGATAGAATTTGCACGGACACGTCCAACGCCCAGCACGGTCACGCTAACCGGCGCATTTCCGTCACTTGGGCGAACGCGGACGGCGTGACCAACTCGGCCATCTTCCACTGCCGTTGCAGATGTGGACACAGAAAAGCCTGCGCCCTCCACATAAAGTTCAACAATATCGCCTTTGCGAATGTCTGGCGCCGAGTTGTTTTGAGGGGACGCCACCAGCGGCACCAAAATCCGCCAGCCCAAAGAAGGACAGCGAACCACAATCGCATTGCCGCCCACAGGCGTGATGTCGGCCGGCAAGGGGCAGCGCGGGAGCTTCAAACGGCGGTCAACCGGCGCCGCACTGCCAATTGCGGCAATGCGCGCATCAATATCGCCCAGATCCTCAAAGGACACAGGAAGGGCAGCAGCCAGGGCAAAGGGGGCGATCAACATACATGTCTCCTCATCGTCCCCGGCAGTTCAGCAAAAGATGTGCCAATGGCGCAAAGGCGGCAGAGGCAGACCCAAGGGCCAAACCCGGAGTCAGAAAAACGACAGTGGTCAAGTCCTTGCCGTGCTGAACCGCCCTTTTCAGAACTGAATTCCATAATTGGCACGGTGATTGCTTTGTTCATCCTGCTCAGGCCCGGTGGTCGGTCCTGCATCGGAGACTATGACATGCCCGCATTCGACGGATTGTTCGGCATCCATTCGACGGCCTTGGCGGTGCGCTCGCAGCGGATGACGGTGCTTGCCTCCAACATCGCCAATGCTGCGACGCCCAATTACAAGGCCCGCGATCTTGATTTTGGGGCCGCGTTGCGAAGTGCGGAGGCGGAACAATCGCCGGACAAGGCCCTGCGCTATCGTGTGCCCGTGCAGCCGTCCCTGGATGGCAACACGGTTGAGATGTCGGTTGAACAAACCGCCTTTGCCGAAAACGCCATCGCCTACCGCGCCACGCTTTCCTTTCTGCAGGGCCGCATCGGCACCCTGACACGCGCGCTAAAGGGTGAATGACAATGGCGGCCCCCCTTTCCCTTTTTGATATTAGCGGCCGTGCGATGGCAGCGCAGCTGGTGCGTCTCAACACGACGGCATCGAACCTTGCCAATGCCGGGTCCGTCGCTGGAAGCGAGGCACAAGCCTATCGCGCGATGAAGCCTGTCTTCCGCACCGTGATGGAGGCCGATGGCC
>JBBATT010000446.1:0-1922 GCA_040398605.1 Chakrabartia sp. | reverse complement strand
CGTTGCGATATATTTTGTGGTGAGAAAGTAAATGGGCGCGCTAGCTGGCACGATTGGCGCGCAAGGTGCGGGCGGGCTTGCGGTATCATCGTCGGCGACTACTGGACCGTCTAAATCTGGCGATACATCGTCGGGCGGTTTCACGTTCGGTGGCATCAATACCGGCAAACAGTCCAGCAGTTCCGCATGGCTGCCACTTGCAATTGCCGCGCTCGGCGTTGCTGCTGCGATCTACTTTCTGCGCAAAAAGTGAATGCACCTTGAACGCTTTAACGCGCTTACTAACGACGCAATCGCCGGATTGTCGGAAACCTTTTTCGACTCTCCCGGTTTCGATGCGGTCGCATATGTGCGTGCGGGCGTTGCATCCGGGCGCATGGAATTATGGCGCGTTGACGGGCATTCGTGGGCAGTCACGGAAGTGCGCGACGGCACGCTTATTCTAATGTGTTACCAAGGTGAAAACGGGTTAGCTTTTCTGCGCGCAATGATTGAAACAGCGCGCCGCAATAACCTGCAAAAAATTCGCTATTGGACTGCACGGCGCGGCATGGCTCGATTCCTGAAAAGCTTTAAACCCGTCCGCATTTCTGCCGACGGTTTCGAAATAGGAGTTTAAACAGTGGGCAGCAGATCAAGCTCTCGAAATAGCACCGACCAACGCACTAGCAACACGTCTAGCAATCTCAACTTGCAAGACACGGCGGGCGTTACAGTTGGCGAGGCGGGCGGGTCCGTTTCGATTACATCAACCGACGCCGGAGCCGTGCGCGGAATTGTCGATACTGCGATGGCTTCGAATGATCTAGCGCGCGACCTTACTAGCGGCGCGCTGCACGCGAATATTTCCGCGTTAGATGACGCTTACGAAGTCGTTAACGACACGACGCGGCTTGCATTTGATGCGGTCGATTCGTCGAACGAGCGCGCGTTTTCTTACTTCGGCAGCATCAATAGCGAGGCGTTGGATTTTGTGCGCGAAACATCGGGCAATCTGTATGATAAGGCGCTCGCACAAGTCGGTGGTACTGTCGAAGCATTGAACGCTATTAGCGTCGAACAGAACAAAAGTACAGACCAGCGAGTAGCGGAAGTGTCGCAAAACGCAATAAAATATATTGCGGTCGTTGTCGGCGTTGTCGCATTTGCGGCGCTCATCTATTCCTTTAGGAAGGGCTAAAAAATGTCAGTCGAAAGATTCAGCAGAACGATCCCCGCGAGTGGCGTTATCGACCTTGGACCCGGCAATTTTATGCTGCTGCTTTCCGCATCGGCGGCGCTCAATCTGCGCGCCGATGGCGGCGGCACATCCGAGGGTTTTAACAGCGTAACGGGCGGGCTTGTCATCTCGCGCGTGCAGCCGTGGTCATCCATGCGGCTAATCGGAACGCCGGGTATTGCTTGCGATTACGTGGTCGGACAAGAGAATATTTCCGAGGATGACACGGATATTCGCTTGCAGATTGCGACGATTGCAGGAACGGCATCGTTTGCAGAAGCGCCCTCGGCTACAATCACGGCAAGCCCCGCCGCCGTAACAGTAACGACGGCAACCGCATCAACTATTGCGGCGAATCTAACGCGCCGACGCATCACGGTTTGCGCGCCGTCCACCAATACCGGTAGCGTATATATTCAGACGGTTGCGGCGGGTGCAAATCGCGGCATTGAATTGCAGCCGGGTACTTTTGTCGAAATGCGCACGACGGCGGCAATGGATATCCGCAACGATTCCGGCGCATCGCAGGCATTCACCACGTTCGAGGAAAGCTGATATGAACCGCATTAAATTGTCGGCAATTGTCGCGCTTGCGGCGCTCGCCCCGATGCTCATGGCTCCGACGGGCGGGTTTCCTTCGCGGCCAACTTTTCAGACGGTTATTACTGGCAACCTAGCAACGAGTACCACGCCACGATTGACG
>JBBATT010000445.1:0-1937 GCA_040398605.1 Chakrabartia sp. | reverse complement strand
GCACAGAAAAAACACCTATCGCGGCCTCGTCCGCGTCGCCCCACAGGCCGAAGGCGTCCGCAACTTCACCCAGTGCGACAGCTTGCTGCTCGGCAGTGTGAGCGGCGCGCACACCGTGCCCTATATCGAAGTCCGCAACCCCAGCGCGCAGATCGAGCATGAGGCGACGACCAGCAAGATCAGCGACGATCAACTCTTCTACGCCATGCAGCGCGGGCTCGCTCAGGAAGAAGCCGTCGCGCTGATCGTCAACGGCTTTGCCAAGGAAGTGCTCCAGCAGCTGCCGATGGAATTCGCGGTGGAAGCGCAGAAGCTGCTGGGGATTTCGCTTGAAGGGAGTGTGGGGTGATGACCCTAGTCAACATCGCCTTCTCAGCCCCGGCGACGTCCATGGCTCGACCCCGTTCCTAAAATTCAGGAGAGAATGACCATGCTCCAAATCAGCAACCTCCCCGCCTCAACTGCAGACAAGCCGATCCTCAAGCGCCCTCTCGCCGCCTTAGCACTTGCGGCCGCACTGCTTGGTGGTTGCGATGGTGTGGTGAGCAAAGCTGGCGACGCCGCCGAAAAGGCGGGGACCTTGGTCGACTCCTCGGCGCTGGCGCAGAACTTAGCGCCGGAGACGCGCGCGTTCGTTACCGCTTATGAGCAAGACCTTCGGAAGGCAGCGTCTGCGCATGTGGCCGAATTTGGCCAGCTTCCTGCCAGCTTCGCAGATATTGCGTCTGTGGCAACCGCGCGGACGGCGGCCGTCAACTTCCTCGCCGACGCAATCGGCGAACAGGTGCCTTTTGCCAGCCGCGCCACCACCGAACAGGCGGCCAATAGCCTTGTCTCCGCTGCCGAACGGCGGATTCTTGACCAGATGAGAACAGAAAATGCTGCGAATTGACAACCTCCACGCCACCGTCGCTGACAAGCCAATCCTGAAAGGCTTGTCGCTCACCATAAATGCGGGCGAAATCCATGCGATCATGGGGCCGAATGGCGCGGGCAAATCCACGCTGACCTATACGCTTGGCGGACGGCCGGGCTATGAGGTGACCGACGGGTCGGTCACATTTACGCCCCCAGCTCGTCACCCCGTGCTTGACACGGGGTTAGGCTCGTCCTCCGACGCTGGCGAAAATAGCCAAGCCCCGCATCACGTGCGGGGCGACGTGGATTTGCTCGCCCTCGCGCCGCATGAGCGAGCCGCCGCGGGCCTGTTTCTTGGCTTCCAATATCCGGTTGAAATCCCCGGCGTGTCTAACGTGCAGTTCCTGCGTGAGGCACTCAATTCCCAGCGCAAGCAACGCGGCGAAGAGCCGCTGTCGGGTGGCGACTTCCTGAAACTGGCGCGTGCGCAGGCGGATGCGATGGGCATGGATATGGAGATGCTCAAGCGCCCGGTGAACGTCGGATTTTCGGGCGGTGAGAAGAAGCGCAACGAGATGGTCCAGATGGGCATCCTCGACCCCGTTCTCGCCATCCTTGATGAAACCGACAGCGGCCTCGACATCGATGCGCTGCGTGTGGTGGGCGACGGCATCAACCGCATCATGCGCAAGCCCGATAAGGCTGTGCTGCTGATCACGCACTACCAGCGGCTGCTCGACTATGTGAAGCCGGACTTTGTCCACGTGCTGGCCGGTGGCCGCATCGTCCGGACGGGCGGACCGGAACTCGCGCTGGAGCTGGAAGAAGACGGCTATAAGGAGATCGCGGCTTGAGCCAGCCCCTCCCCACCCGTCGCGATGAAGCTTGGCGCTATGCCGATCTGGATGCGGTCGCGAAGCTGTGGCCACTGCCAGAGGCGGAGCACATCATTGTGCCTGCGGGCCAACATTGGGCGCGCTCGATCGTGCAGGATGCAGGCGGCGTCCAGCAGATCCGGATGAGCCTTGGCAAGGGGGCGGTCGCCGCCTTACACGTCCTCAACATCGGCGGCGACTATG
>JBBATT010000444.1:0-1938 GCA_040398605.1 Chakrabartia sp. | reverse complement strand
CGGGAGACGGTGGGAGCCGGAACGACCCGCGGCGAATTCGTTGTGGCTGCTTCCTTCCGGACCTGACCAAGTTGGCGAAGACCACGTCCGCCCGACTCCCGGAGGCGCATATGGCGCTGGAGAGGCCGGAAATCAACGGCCCTGCATATTATGGCTCTCAGGCGGGATGCGCACCGTCAGCCCGTCATGGCTGTCGTCGAGCAATATCTGGCAAGACAGACGGCTGTAGCGGGTCACATGTGCGGCCAAGTCGAGCATGTCTTCTTCATCCTCACTGGCGCGCTTGAGCCGTTCGAACCAGTCGGCGTCAATGATGACATGGCAGGTGGAACAGGCCATCTGGCCTTCACACGTGCCCTCCAAGGGCATGCCGCAATTCTGCGCGACCTCGAGCAGCGACTGACCGGGCTCGGCCACCGCCTCTGTGCGTTTTTCGCCGTCGGCGTCGATGAAATGGACGCGAATCATATTGTTGGTCGTCCTTGTTCCCTCGCTGCGCGGAATATCCGGTTAAGGGCGTCACGCAACTCTTCTTCGCGGGTATAGCGGCCAAAGCCGATACGGATGGACGACTTGGCCTGCGCATCTGTCAGGCCAATGCCGCGCAACACATGGCTTGGTCGACCAGAGCCACTGGCGCAGGCAGAGCCAGCGGAAAAGGCAATGTCGCGCAAGTCAGAGATGAGCCTTGCGACATCGACGCCCTCATGCCGGATGTTGAGATTGCCTTTGTAACGGGCCTCGGTCGATCCATTGATGACCCAGCCATCGGGCAGTCCGTCCAGTGCTGCGTCCCAAAGGGTGGCCAGATGAGCGGCGTCCTCTTCCATCCTTTTGCCAGCCAGCAGGGCCGCCGCCCCAAAACCGGCGCACAATGCGGGGGAGAGGGTGCCCGAGCGAAGTCCGCCTTCCTGTCCGCCGCCGTGGAGGAACGGCGTGATGGTGATGCCGCCCTTCACCCAGAGCGCACCGATGCCTTTGGGCCCGTGGATTTTGTGGGCGCTGATCGCGATCAAGTCCGGGCCTTCGGGAATGGCGATCCGGCCAAAGCCTTGCACGGCATCGCATAGGAACAGCGCGCCTGCGGCATGGGCTGCGTCTGCCAGCGCAGCGACGGGCTGGATCACGCCAATCTCATTGTTGATGAGCATGGCGGCGACCATGCCAAAGCCCGAAGCAAGGGTGGGATTGCCGCCCAAAAGGCCATCGGTCCCGACAGCCAGACGCTGCACATCCCGGCCCTGTGTGCCCAGCCAGAGCGCGGTATCGAGGACGGCGGCGTGCTCGGTCTCCAGCACAGCGATGCCGCCTTTCCCTGCACAGCGCAGCGCCCAGTTGAGCGCCTCAGTCGCGCCGCTGGTGAAGTACACTTTCCCCCCTGCTGGCAGCAGCGTGGCCACAGCCTCGCGTGCGACTTCGACAGTGGCCGCGGCTTCCCGGCCCAGACGATGCGGGGAATGCGGATTGGCGAACTTGTCCTCCAGCCAAGGCCGCATGGCGGCAAAGGCTTCCGGCGCCAAAGGGGTCGTCGCCTGATAGTCGAGATAGACCGTCATCCCCGGATGCGCTGCCAGGTTTCGAGGAAGCGGTAGACATCGGCGCGACCGGTCTCGGGGCCAAAGCTCACCCGGATCACTTCATTGGCGGCGTCCTCGTCCATCCCCATCGCTGTCAGCACTTTGCTGGTTTTGAGCGTGCCGGAGGAACAGGCGCTGCCGGCGGACACTGCAATACCCGCCATGTCGAACTGGATGAGCTGCGCCGACGCCGCCTTGCCCGGCATCCGGTAGCCAGCGATCGTCGCAATGCGGTCCGCGCCTTTGGCGATGATCTGCCCGCCTGCCGCCTCAATGGCAGCGTCCATATGCTGCCTTAGGTCTGCCGCCCGCGCCATCCAGCCGCGACCCGCCTCAGCCGCTGTCGCAAACCCGATAGCGC
>JBBATT010000443.1:0-1944 GCA_040398605.1 Chakrabartia sp. | reverse complement strand
CACACAGACTTTGGTATGCCGATGGGTCCGTTCCAGATGGCGGATCTCGCCGGGCTCGATATCGGCTGGCACCGTGATCCATCGCGCGTCGAAACCCTGCGCGACGCCCTGTGTGCCGCCGGTCGCCTCGGCCAGAAGAATGGCAAGGGCTTTTATGATTATGACGAGAAGCGCAATGGCACGCCGAGTGCCGAAGCGCTCGCCATCATCGAAGAGTTCCGAGCGACGTCCAATCTCGCCAAGCGTGAGATTACCGATCAGGAAATCATTGAGCGCACGCTCTATCCCATGGTCAATGAGGGCTACAAGATCCTCGAAGAAGGCAAGGCCCAGCGCGCATCGGACATCGATGTCGTTTGGATCTACGGCTATGGCTGGCCCATCTATCGCGGCGGCCCCATGTTCTGGGGCGAACTGGAAGGTGCCGGCAAGATCGTCGAAGCGCTGGAACGCCACGGCGTAAAAGTTGCCGATAGCTTGAAGGCCAAGGCTTGAACGACTAACAGCGCGCATCTGTCATTCCCGCGCACCCGGGAATCCATCGCCTAGCTCAACCTGAGCGGTGGATTCCCGCTTTCGCGGGAATGACACCTTTGAAAATCTGGAGCGAAACATGAGTGAGAATGTCGCAGCGGACGAACTTCGTCTGCTGATTGAGCGTATTGAACGCCTAGAAGAAGAGAAAAAGGGTATCGCGGACGATATCCGGGACGTCTATTCCGAAGCCAAGTCGCGCGGTTATGACGGAAAGATCATGCGTCAGATCGTCCGCCTGCGGAAGATGGAAGCCCATGATCGCGCAGAAATGGAAGCGATTCTCGACACATATAAGGCAGCGCTCGGCCTCGACTGATCGGTCTTGCACCAAAGGGCGGCCCGCCTTTATCCTTCGCTCCTCAACTAAGGAGATGTGCGATGTTGGTTTCTACAACAAGTGTGATCGAAGGCCGCCCGGTGAAGGACTATCTGGGCGTTGTGACCGGTGAAGTGATCGTCGGTGCGAACATCTTCAAGGATCTGTTCGCCGGGATTCGCGACATCGTCGGTGGGCGTTCAGGGTCTTATGAATCGACTCTGCGTGATGCGCGGGCCACAGCGCTGGAAGAGTTGCAGAACGAAGCCAAAGCACTCGGTGCCGACGCTGTCATCGGTGTCGATCTGGATTATGAAACGCTAGGCCAAGGCGGCACCATGTTGATGGTCACCGCGTCTGGCACAGCAGTTAAATTGGGATAAGTTACGGATATGGCAGGTCATTCCAAATTTAAAAACATCATGCACCGCAAAGGCGCGCAGGACAAAAAGCGGTCCGCAGCCTTTTCGAAGCTCTCCCGCGAAATCACCGTCGCGGCCAAGATGGGCCTGCCTGATCGGGATGCGAACGCGCGACTCCGCGCCGCCGTTCTTGCTGCACGTGCCCAGTCCATGCCCAAGGACAATATCCAGCGCGCCATCGACAAGGCGAGCGGGACCGACAGCGACAATTACGAAGAAATCCGCTATGAAGGCTATGGCCCCGGCGGCACCGCGATCATCGTTGAGGCGCTGACTGACAACCGCAATCGCACGGCAACCAACGTGCGCACAGCCTTTTCCAAAAACGGCGGCAACCTTGGCACGGCAGGGTCGGTGAGCCACGGTTTCGACCGTTTGGGCCTCATTGAATATGGCGCGGGCAAAGGCGATGCTGACACCGTGTTTGAAGCCGCACTTGAAGCTGGTGCAGACGATGTTGAGTCTTCGGAAGATGGCCACTCCATCTGGACCTCTATTGAAAACCTCCACCCCGTTGCAAAGGCCCTTGAAGGCGCGCTCGGTGATCCGGAAGGCGTCAAGCTCGCGTGGAAGCCCACCATCATGGTCTCCGTCAGCGAAGATGATGCGGGCAAGCTCCTGAAGATGATCGACGCGCTGGAAGAAGACGACGACGTCCAGACCGTCTGG
>JBBATT010000442.1:0-1956 GCA_040398605.1 Chakrabartia sp. | reverse complement strand
ACGATTTCAATATTGAGAAGCTGCGCTACCACAAGATCGTCATCATGACGGACGCCGACGTGGATGGCGCGCACATCCGCACGCTGTTGCTGACCTTCTTCTACCGCCAGATGCCGGAAATCATCTCGCGCGGGCACCTCTACATCGCCCAGCCGCCGCTCTACAAAGCCGCGCGGGGCCGGTCCGAAGTCTATCTGAAGGACGATGCTGCACTCGACGATTATCTGGTGGATGCCGGCATTGCGGCCGTCGCGCTCGAAACATCGGGCGGCACGCGGTCTGGCGCGGATCTGAAACTACTGATCGACCATGCCCGCCGCACGCGCAGCCTGATGCGCTATGTGCCCAAGAAATATGACCCTGCCATCATCGAAGGCCTTGCCTTGATCGGTGCGCTTGACCCTGCGGCCAGCCCCGAAGCGCGTGCCCGCGCCATTGGTCTGACGGCGGAATGGTTGAACCGTGCTGACCTTGAAGCCCGCTGGTCAGGCAGTGTCGCTGAAGAAGGCGGCTATCACCTCCAGCGCATTTGGCGCGGCGTGACGGATCATCACATGATCGAAGCCAGCTTCCTGCAAAGCCAGGAGGCACGCCGCCTGCACACGCTCATCGCCGAACAGACGGAGTCTTATGCCGATGTTGGCCGGTTGGTGCCCATCGGCAAATCTACCCCTGAACCGGTGGCCGAAGGGGAAGAGGACGATGCCCCTGTCGCGAAAAATCGCCGGACGACCATGGTGTCCCGCCCGTCCGAACTGCTCGATGGTATCCTGGCCGTCGGACGCAAGGGCCTGTCAATCTCGCGCTATAAAGGCCTTGGCGAAATGAACGCCGAACAGCTTTGGGAAACCACACTGGACCCGGACAACCGCTCGCTGCTGCGGGTGGAAGTCACGCAGGCGGATCTCGCGGATGAAATCTTCACCGCGTTGATGGGCGATGTTGTGGAACCGCGCCGCGAATATATTCAGGAAAACGCGCTCAACGTCGCCAATTTGGACATCTGATCGTCGCACCCGCCTTCGATGACAGACATTCTATCCGTCATTGCGAGCGGAGCGAAGCAATCCAGCGGCACCATGGCGGACTGGATTTTGGATTGCCGCGTCGCTCCGCTCCTCGCAATGACGATGTGGAGCACCTCACAGCTAGGTTCAATTGAAACGGGTAAGCCCCTTGCCGCAACATGCGAAGGGCCGCACCCCCCAGACATGAGAAGGGCCGCAGAACCTTGCAGTTCTGCGACCCTTCAGCATGGTCAGCGATCGGAGGTGTAGAGCCAGCTGGAATAATTCAGCGGCATCCGTTTCTGCAGAGACCAAAGGCAGCGCATAAGCGCGCCTAGCTGCGGATCACCCTTTCCGACCTCTTAGCTGGACCATGAGACATCGGATCACCTCCTTTCGCTGTAATGCGCCATGCGAACCGAATGGGTCGCACCCGCAACATGAGTCAGGTGAGTCGTGCAATCAAGTCTTGAATTCATATTTTTTGCTGTCAGGATAAAAACTTCGGGCCTGCTTCAGGCGCACGTTCAACCGCCTGCCCGACAATCCTCAACAACTCGCGCAAATTCAGCCCATGTGGGCACGATGAGGTCGTCCGCGCCGCGCACCGACACCAGGAACTTCCCACGGCTATGCACCATCGCGTCGAGCAGCCTGTCCGACGCGACCAGTTCTGACGCCACATAAGGTGGGCTTTCACTGCTGTTGCCCGCAGACAATGTCCGAACTGTGCTGGAGGTCCGGATGCTCATCTGGCCCGATTGCCCGACGGGAAAACTTCCGCCGCGCGAAAGATAGACCCGCGCTGCTGCCTGATCGCAACGAATGACGAACACCGCATTGGCGCCCGGCGGCCCGAACAGGGCAACCGTGCCGCGCGCATCCTGACGATAGGCGCAGTCACCCGGCGTCGCCGGCGAATCTTCCCAAGTGGAAGGGGGCGGCGGCG
>JBBATT010000441.1:0-1957 GCA_040398605.1 Chakrabartia sp. | reverse complement strand
CGTTGTCGACGTCGGTTGCTGCGCTTCTGGCAACCCCAGCGTTCGCCCAGCAAGCCGCTGAAACGGCGACAGATGATGGCGAGATTGTCGTCACAGCCCAGTTCCGCGAGCAGAAACTGCAGGATACGCCGCTCGCCATCACGGCCGTTGATGCTGCGACGATCGAATCGCGCAGTCAGACCAGCTTGGCTGAAGTTGTAAAGCAAGCGCCGAGCGTGGTTCTGCTTCCGGCGACCGCTGCCTTTGGCCCATCAATCTCTGCAAGTATTCGCGGTCTTGGACAGAATGATTTCAATCCAGCACTTGAGCCCGGCGTTGGCCTTTATATTGACGATGTCTATTATCCGCGACTGACCGGTGCGAACTTCGACCTACTCGATGTTGAACGCGTCGAAGTGCTTCGCGGGCCACAAGGCACGCTGACCGGCCGCAACTCCGAAGGCGGTGCGATCAAGTTTATCTCGCGCAAGCCGACAGGCGAAGGCGGTGGCTATGTGAGCGCCACTTATGGCAGCCGCAATCGCGTTAATCTGCGTGCCAGTGCTGACTTCAAAGTCGCCGAGAGCCTTTTTGCCCGCGTTTCGGGCGCCTTTTCAGATCAGGGCGGCTATGTACAACGGCTTGATTTCGGTTGTGCCAGGCCAACGGGTGGCTTGCCGCGGGGAACTCAGACCAACGCGAGTTGCGTCCAAGGAGACTTGGGCGATGTCGGCTACAGCGCTATCCGCGGTATTGTCCGTTATGCTCCCGGAGACACAATTGATCTTACGATCAGCGGCGACTATGTCCGTGACGAGCGCAATCAGGGTGCCGAAGTTCTGTTGTATGGCGGCAATACAAGTGCTGCGGTTCAACTGCCCGGTAACACGACGCCCTACGACAACCGCTTCATCTGCGGCCGCTATTGTAACTTCGCAGTTTATGGCCAGCCTGCCGATTCCTTCCGTGGCCCTGTAGCAGCCGGGTTCCCCTTGGCCGCAACGACTGGCAGCGAAAAAGTAAAGTATGAAGGCTGGGGCGTATCTGCCAACCTCAAAGTCAATCTCAGCGACACGATCAACATCAATTCGATTACAGCCTATCGTGAATGGGATACGTCATTTTCTGTGGATAGCGATCTTTCGCCGCTTTCCGTAGGTTTTGGCCTGAATGCGCTGGATCACTTTTTCGTCAGCCAGGAGTTGCGCCTAAATGCAGAGTTGAGCGACAATATCCAGTTGACGGTCGGTGGCTATTATTCCGACGAACGCACGACCTATTTTACGTATCAAGATATCCGCTACGCGCCGATACCGCTCCAGTTCATCGGGAACGATCCCGTCAATACCGATTCGAAGGCAGTTTATGCCACGGCCATATTCAAGCCGACGGAAGCCATGACGATCACGCTTGGCGGTCGCTATACCGATGAGCACAAGGACTATACATTCTTCCGTCTGGGCCCCGATTTCAGAACACCTAACGCTTTCTTGGGTGCATTGAACAATGTCCGCGGTGACTATGACGGCAGTCGCTTCGATTATCGTGCGTCTTTGGACTATCGCTTTTCGCCAGAAGTGCTGGGCTATGCGACAATTTCCACCGGCTTCAAGGGCGGCGGCATTGGACCTAGGCCTTTCAATCCGGCACAAGCGCGGCCTTTCAATCCGGAAAAGGTGACGACTTATGAGGTGGGTCTGAAAACAGATTTGCTTGATCGTCGAGTTCGCCTCAACCTTGCAGGCTTCTATAATGACTTCACCGATGCGCAGTTGACGCTCCTGTCATGCCCGCAGTTTGGTGGGCCAGGACCATGCGCTCTGCCTCAGAATGCCGGTGACGCCTCAATGAAAGGGTTTGAGGCTGAGCTTCTGGCAACGCCTGTCGAAGGCCTGACCATCGATGGGTCGATGTCTTATCTCGATTTCAAGTTCAAATGCGTCAACCCGGCAGTGGTCGGCCAAGCATCTGGTGCCTG
>JBBATT010000440.1:0-1976 GCA_040398605.1 Chakrabartia sp. | reverse complement strand
AACCTCGAAACGACTTTTGCGCGCCACGCAGAACCAGTGGACCTGTCCGATGATGCGGAAGAAGCGAATGCGCGCAAGCGCAAGCGCTGGATGATCATTGGCGGCATTGTCGCGGCCGTCCTCCTCGTCGCCTATATCGCGTCTAAAATGATGGGCGACGGCGCCGCGGCTGGCGGCATGGAAGGCCAGAGGCAGGCCCCAACGGTCACGGTCGTCGTACCCGGTTCCAGCATGGTCCAAAGCTCTATCAGCGCAACCGGCTCGCTCGCCGCACGCCGCGAAATGCCGGTCGGTGCCGTTGGCGAAGGCGGCATGGTGACACGCGTGTTTGTCGATGCGGGTGACTGGGTGTCACAGGGTCAGGTGCTCGCCAGTGTCGACCGTCAGGTGCAGGCGCAGCAGTCCGCTTCGCTTGGCGCCCAGATCCGCGTGGCGCAGGCCGATGCAACCCTTGCCCAGAACGAATTAGACCGGGCCAAGACATTGGCCGAGCGCGGCTTCATTTCAAAGGCCGACATTGACCGTCGGACGGCCCAGCGCGATGCCGCCTTGGCACGGTTGAGCGTGGCGCGCGCGCAATTTGGCGAGAATAGCGCGCGCATTAATCGCCTTGATATCCGTGCGCCGGCATCCGGCCTCCTTCTCTCCCGCAGTGTCGAACCCGGTCAGGTTGTCGGCGGCAGCGGCGCCGTTCTGTTCCGCATCGCCAAAGGCGGCGAGATGGAATTGCGGGCGATGCTCGCCGAAGCGGACTTGGCCAAGCTCTCCGTCGGCAGCGCCGCAGACGTGACGCCGGTTGGCACAACAAAGGCCTTTACCGGGCAAATCTGGCAGATGCCGCCCGTGATTGATCCGGCGACGCGTCAGGGTTCGGTGCGCATTGCACTGGCCTATAATGAGGCGATCCGCCCCGGCGGTTTTGCGTCGGCATCCATCCGCTCCGGCGCGGCGCAGGCACCAATGCTGCCTGAATCTGCGGTGCAGAGCGATGAGAAGGGCAATTACGTTTTTGTCGTGAATGCGCAGAATAAGGTGGAACGTCGCGACGTAAAGGTTGGTTCTGTCTCCGATGCTGGCATCACGATTGCGACCGGGTTGACCGGGCGTGAACGCGTTGTTCTCACGGCAGGCGCCTTCCTCAACCCCGGGGAAAGCGTCGTTCCGGTCCGTCCCAAGTCGAACTGAGGCCAAGTCCCATGAACTTCCGGAACATCTCGGCCTGGAGCATTCGCAACCCGGTTCCGCCGATCGTGCTTTTTGTGGCCCTCCTGCTGGCGGGCATCGTCAGCTTCAGCCGGATGGACGTGAACAACAATCCGGACATTGAGTTTCCCGGCGCACAGGTGATCATCACCCAGCCGGGTGCAGCGCCGACTGAGCTTGAAAAGCAGGTCACGCAGATCGTGGAACCGGCGCTCCGGTCGATCAACGGCGTGGATGAAATCAATTCGACCGTGCGCGAAGGCATGTCGATGACCTTTGTCCAGTTCCAGATTGGCACCGATGTGGACCGCGGCGTCAATGACATCCGCGATGCGCTGACCAAGGTGCGCAGCGACTTACCGGACGGCATTCTGGAGCCGCAGGTCAACCGCGTCGATACGACCGGTGAACCCATCGCTTATATATCAGCTGAAGCCGTCGACATGACGCTGGAACAGCTGAGCTGGTATGTCGACGACGTGGTGGTGAAGCGACTTCAAGGCGTCCCGGGGGCGGCCGCCGTCAACCGTGACGGCGGCGTTTCCCGCGAAATTCGGGTCATCCTTGACCCGGCAAAGCTGCAGTCGCTCGGCCTAACGGCGGCTCAGGTCAACAGCCAGCTGCGCCAGAGCAACATCAACGCTGCGGGTGGACGCACCGAAATTGCAGGTGCCGAACAATCGGTCCGCGTGCTCGGCAATGCGCGCGACGCTTATACGCTCCGATACCACTAGATGCGCCAATAATCCAAATACGTTTTCCAGAAAAGTTTT
>JBBATT010000439.1:0-1979 GCA_040398605.1 Chakrabartia sp. | reverse complement strand
TGGCGGGCGATGCAGCGCACATCGTACCCCCGACAGGCGCCAAGGGCCTGAACCTTGCCGCGTCCGACGTCACCTATCTCTCCGACGCGTTGATTGGCTATTTCAAGCGCAATGACCGCGACGGTGTGGCGGGCTATTCCACAAAGGCGCTCGCCCGGGTCTGGAAGTCTGAACGGTTTAGCTGGTCCCTCACCAAGCTGATGCACCGCTTCCCCGATGACGGCCCGTTTGAACGTCGCGTGCAGGTGGCAGAACTGGACTACATCGCCTCATCCGAAGCGGCGCAGCGGTCCATTGCGGAAAACTATGTCGGGCTTCCGCTCTAGGAGACAGCCGCTTCCAGCATCCGGATCGTGCCAGCATCTGCATCTACTTCGGCGCGGACGCCCTGTGGCAGGCTGAACTGATTGGCGACATGGCCAAATTGCGCGCCCTGAAACACGGGCACGCCAAGCGGCTTTAGATGCTGGACGAGCACTTCTGACAGCGTGAAGCCGCCATAGGAAACGTCACGGGCGACACAGTCCGTACACTGGCCGAAAACGACACCCGACAGACGCTTCAATATGCCCGCCAAGGACAATTGTGTTAGCATCCGGTCAATCCGGTATTCCGCCTCATTCGTATCTTCCAGGAACAGGATCGCGCCGTCAAAACTCGGTAGATAGGGCGTCCCGACCAGCGCTGTCAGCACCGTCAGATTGCCACCATAGAGCTTGCCCTGCGCCCGACCCTTGCCGATGGTCCGGATGCTCCCGACGCGGGGGACGAGCCGGTCTTCAACGGCGGTTGGGTTGGCGAAGGTCGGCGTGGCACCATCAAATGCAACCGCGCGGAACGAATCCCAGCTAAACTTGCCCCAACTGCTTGAGGCATTAGGCCCGTGGATCGTCGGAAAGCCTGCCTTGGCTGCAATCGCCATATGGAGCGCGGTGATGTCGCTAAAGCCCGTCAACAGCTTCGGGTTGGCGCGAATGAGGTCAAAATCAAGTAACGGCAGGATGCGCGCGCAGCCCCAGCCGCCGCGAATGGCGAAGATGGCGCGGACGTCCTTGTCGGCGAACATCGCGTTCACATCGGCTGCTCGGTCGGCATCGCTGCCCGCCAGATAGCCGCTGCGCTCCATAACGTGCGATGCGACCTTGGGCACCAGACCCATGGCGCGGATTCCAGCGACGATCTCCTCAAGACTGAAACTGTCGGTCGTGAAGCCGGCAGGCTCAATAAGCCCGACTGTATCGCCTGCGCGCAAACGGGCGGGCTTGATCATGGCCTTGGGGGCAGCAGCCCCCGCAGGCACAACCAATGTGCCCGCCAAAGCCGCCAACCCTGCCAATGCTGCCCGACGATCCATCACGCTTGCCCCTTCTGCCGATCTGGCCTGATTCGAAAGTAGCCTAGCCCGAAGGACAGGCGCTGTGAAATCAACCGATCAGCGGGGCGGCATCCGGATCACCGTCGAAGATCAGGCGTTGAATTTTGCGCGAACCGATTCTGCCTGCGCCATGATGTTCTTCACCAGAACGTCGCAGGTCGGGATGTCGTGGATGAGCGCCTGGCTCTGGCCGCTCGTCCAGATGCCGCCGTCCACGTCGCCGTCACGCAGCACATTGTCACGCCCACGCTGGCCCGCCATCAGCGCCTTCACGTCTTCAAACGACTTTGTGGGGTCACGCTGAATTTCAGCCACCTGTACCGATACCGCGTTCTTCGAGACACGGGCCGTGTTGCGCAGCGTGCGACCGACCAGAACTGTGTCGAGTTCCGTGCTGTCGACAATCGCCTGCTTCACATTCTGGTGGATCTTCGCTTCAACGGTGGCGCAGAAGCGGGTGCCCATATTGACGCCGTCAGCACCAAGCGCGAGCGCAGCCACAAGGCTGCGGCCATCGGCCATGCCGCCTGAGGCGATAATCGGGATATGGGGCAGCGCGTCGACTGTGGCGGGCAACAGCACGACCAGACCGACATCGTCTTCA
>JBBATT010000438.1:0-1983 GCA_040398605.1 Chakrabartia sp. | reverse complement strand
ACGTCGCCCATGCCTTTTACGACCGCAAGGAAAAGGGCTTCGTCAACGGCGTGCTCGACGCCATTGGAAAGACCGCGCGGCTTTAACCCGACACGCGTTCCAGCTGGAACAAGGGCTGGTCTGCGTCAGAGGCCGCAGGGGTGGCGGCCGGGTCCGGTAGACATCGCACCGATAGCAACGATGTAATATCGGCTGCCGAAATAGGCCGCCCATAGGTCCAGCCCTGGATTTCATCGCACCCGACAATCCGCATCAGTTCCGCCTGCGCAAAGGTTTCGACCCCTTGCGCAACAGCCCGCGCGCCGTGCGAGTGGGCAACGGCCACGCAGCTTTGCAGCAGCACGAGCGCCCGATCATCCGAGGCTGCGCGCGAAACGAGCCCGGTATCGATTTTCACCTTGGCAAAATCCGCGCGCTCCAGCGTGTTGAAGGCAGCAAAGCCGGACCCGAAATTATCAAGGACGAGGCGGCACCCCATCTGGCGCAACTCGGCTGCAATTTCCTCGGCAAAGTCTGCATTCTCCACGAACAGTTCTTCGCGCATCTCAAATTCCATGCGCTCTGGCGCGAGCTGCAACGCCGTCAGTTGATCGGCCAAAAGGCCTAGAAAACCGGGGGACCGCAATTGCCCGCGTGAGAGGTTGACGGCAAGGCGCACATCCCCCCAGTCTTGGGCATCCTTGGCGATCTGTTCCAGCACGAGTGCGCCTATCGGCACGGTCAGCCCCGCCTGATCGGCAACATGGATGAAATCATTGGCAGAAATAGTGCCCAGTTCCGCATGCGGCCAACGCAGCAAGGCTTCCACCGAGACGACATGGCCCGTGCGGCAATCGATCATGGGCTGATACTGAACAGTGAATTCGCGGCCCTCAATGGCCTTGCGCAGGTCCCCGGTCAGCTTAGTGGCGGCGACATGTTCCTGCTCCAGCTCCGGTGAATAAAAGACGACCTGTTTCTTGCCGGACCGTTTGGCGACATACATGGCCGCATCGGCGCGGCGCATGGCCTCTGACGGGGAAAGGTCGCCCAGCCTCAGCTTGACGATGCCGACGCTGGCGCCAACCTGAACTGGCCGACCAAGGAGCATCACCGGCGCGTCGAGCATCAGCAACAGCCGGTTCGCCACCTGTTCGATCCGCGTGCCGGCGCCTTCTCCGGTGGCGAGCAAAGCGAATTCATCTCCGCCCAAACGGATGGCGGTCGCGTCCGTCCCTGCCGCCTGTTTCAGAAGCGCGGCCACCGCCTTGATGAGCTGGTCCCCTGTTTCATGGCCGAAGCTGTCATTGACCATCTTGAACCCGTCCAGATCAAGAATGGCGAGCCCCGCTTCTTCCCGGCTGTCGGCCCGGCGGATCATTTCCCAGCGCAGCGCGCGGCGGTTCGGCAGGCGGGACAGGCTGTCTGCCATCACTTGCCAGCCAAGCTGGCGGAGCGAGGCATAGCCCCGGCCGATCGAGACGGCAGCGACGATCAGATAGATGAGGGCGGCAACGATGATGACAGGCATGGCGCGGCCCAGTGCGATCGTCCCCAAAGCGGGCGGGCTCCATGTCACCACGCCGACCGGGCGGCCTTCATCATTGCGCAGCGCGACAAACGGGTCGCTGCCCGGTTGCCGCTGAAAACGAACATTGGGAAGCTGCAACGTCCGGCCAATGCGGAAACTGTCCTCACGGCCGACATTTTTTAGGAGGACGAGATATGACGGCCCATCCACCGGAATGATCCGCCGCAGCTTTGTGTTCATCGGGCGAATGGGGGAGATGGCGACAAGGGCGATCCCCTTGTCATGACCGACGATGGTTGTCGCTGCCCGGTTGTCCCGCCCGATCTTACGTTGAAGACGGGAGATCGCGTCTGTGAGGTCTGGCGTCAGTTGGATGTTCTGATGCTGCCCGTTGCGGAAGGCGATCTGCTGCGCGCCGCTTGGGCTGATGACGACAACAGTATCGGCATAGACCCGTTCCTGCGTTGTCGCCC
>JBBATT010000437.1:0-1984 GCA_040398605.1 Chakrabartia sp. | reverse complement strand
GCATCGCCCGTCTTTCGCGCTCATCGGAAAGCACGAAAGGGGTATAAGGAAAAGCGAATTATGATGCCTGTGCGTGCAGTTCGTTGACGAAGGCCTGTTGTAGCAAAGTGGGCCGCCAATTGGCCCGGGTCGTCACGCCGATATTGCGGACTAGACTTGCCGGGGCCGCATGAAGCAGTTCGAGCCAGCCTGCCTCCAGCTCCACCGACACCTGATCGGGTGACAGCAAAGTGAGGAAGTCCGACTTCGTTAAAATCTCGCGGATGGTGATGACCGAGCCGCATTCAATGGGCACAACAGGCGGCTCTATGCCGCCGCTCCGGAACATAATTTCCCATTGAGCGCGCAAAGGCGTGCCCGGCCCGGAAACAATCCAAGGGTAATCGGCAAGATAAGGCACCACCTGCCCGTCCCGACTGTCGGCAATTTTGCGGGCCAGCGGATGTCCTTTGCGACCGATGATGACGGGCCGATCGCGAAACAGAGGCACTTGGGCCAAGTCGGGGCCCGAAGCCGTTTCCCGCAACGCCCCGATCATCAAATCAATTTCCCCATCGCGCAGCGGCTCGACCAGTTCGTGATAGGATCCCTCCACAATGGAGAGCGCCACTTCGGGGTGCTTGGCATAAAAAGCAGCCGCCGCTGCCGGAAGCAACCGCGCACGGGATAAGGGCATGGCCCCTATGATGATACGCCCGGTTTCGCGGCCTTTCAGGCCTTCTAGCTCGGCTAGGCCCGCTTCAAGTTCTGCGCGAGCCAGGCGGAAGGCGCGTGTGGTGCGTCGCCCGGCATCGGTAAGGGCAACACCCTTTCCGCGTCGTTCCAGCAACGACCGCTTCAGCGCGACCGACAGATCATTGATCGCCCGATGCAAAGACGGCTGCGACAGGCCCGACGCAGCGCTTGCCCCGGCATAGCTGCCCGCATCAGCAAAGGCGATCAGGGCGCGCAGTTGCGCCATCGTTACCCGCGGGCTGGCGATATGCTCAAGCGCCGCCACAATCCGCTCGGCAAAGGTTCTTGCGGCGGGCAAAGGGTCCATCCCCTCGGGCGTGCGTTCAAAAAGCGGCTGGGCGAGCAATTGTTCCAACCGCGCGATCCCCTGTGTGACGGCCGGTTGCGTCAGACTGACGGCAGCGGCAGCGCGGCTCACACTGCCGCGCGCGCAGATTTCTGCAGCTGCGCGCAAATGACGTAGATTAAGTTTCCACAGGACCATGACAGCGCTCTTAGCAAATTCTTATACCAGCTTGCCAGTTCCGATTATAGTTTGCCGACGCAATCGCTAGCACCGCTAGCATACCCTATTAGGAGCCTGCCATGAGCGGAATTGTCGTCCAGAATATCGAACGCGCAGACCCGGCGGTGATCGCCGATCTGGAAAGCTGCGGCGTGTCCACCGTTCATGAAGCGCAGGGCCGAACCGGTCTGCTCGCCAGCTATATGCGCCCCATCTATGCTGGTGCGCGTATCGCGGGTTCTGCCGTCACCATTTCCGCGCCTCCTGGTGACAATTGGATGGTTCATGTGGCCATCGAGCAGTTGAAGGCGGGCGACATCCTCGTCATCGCGCCAACCAGCCCTTGCGAAGACGGCTATTTTGGCGATTTGCTCGCAACGTCCGCACAGGCGCGCGGGTGCAAGGGCCTCATCATCAATGCGGGCATCCGTGACGTGCGCGATCTGACGGAAATGAACTTCCCCGTCTGGTCCAAGGCTGTCTTCGCTCAAGGCACCATCAAGGCATCGCTCGGCTCCGTCAACGTGCCCGTCATCTGTGCCGCCGCTGCGATTAACCCGGGCGATGTGATTGTCGCCGACGACGACGGTGTCGTCGTCGGCCCGCGTGAAGAGGCCGCCGAAGTGGCCAAGGCCGCCAAGGCCCGTGAAGCCAATGAAGCCGACAAGCGCGCACGTCTGGGCTCCGGCGAACTTGGCCTCGACATGTACAAGATGCGTGAGAAGCTTGCCGAAATGGGCCTGA
>JBBATT010000436.1:0-1987 GCA_040398605.1 Chakrabartia sp. | reverse complement strand
GACCCCGATCGAGAAGCGGCGATAGCCATAATTATACCCATAAGGGTGGCTGTAGCGTGGCAAACGGTAGAAATCGCGGTTGTGGGACCGAAAGCTGCGCCAGTCATAGCGCCGGTCGCGCCGCCAATCATTGTTCCACCGGTCAAAGCGGCTGTCATTGTCGAACCAGCTGCGGTTCTGCCAATTGTTATCCCAGTTACGGCCATCGCGGCCATTGGGCGTGCGATAGGCGTAACGACGGCCATCGCGGTCCCGCCGGTCATTGTCATACCGGTCCCGGTTCCCGTCGCGGCGGTTGCCGTCCCAGCGGTTGCGATCCTCATTGCGATTGCGGTTAGCCCAGCGGTCGCGCTGGTCGTTATTCCAGTCCTGACGCGGCTGCTGCGGCACAACGACCGGCGGCGGCGTTACGGCCTGACCATTGCCGCGGTTCCAGCCATAGCGACGCTGCTGCTGATCGCCTCGGCGGTCCTCAAAGCGCCCTTCGCCTTCACGGCGACCTTCCCAGCGGCGCGGCTCGGGCGATGTGTTCATCGTGTCCGGCGTGCGGATGGCGCCGCGGGACTGCCGGTCGCTTTGCCGTTCGCTATATTGCGCTTGGCCTCGTTCGGCAGCGGTTTGCGGCGCAGGGGCCTGCTGCGGGACCTGAACCTGTGGAGTGGGGGCAGACCGCTGCGCGCGCTGACTACGCCAGCCGCCATTGCCCTGATCGCTTCGGCGTTCAAAACCGCGTTCACCGCCCTGCACCGCAAAATCCTCCTGCTGCGCCTGCGCGGCAACAGGGATGGCGGCGACGGTGACCAGAAGAAAAGACAAAAGAAACTTACGCATACTCGCTCTCCAAAAAAGCGGAGCGAGTCGCACCTCGCCTCCCAGAACCCGAATGTGACGACTGGCAGATGAGCCGTCGATTAACGAGGCTGCAAGGAACAATTCAGCCGCATTCCCGTTGTTCTGAGGGCGCAATGCGAGCGCCCGTCGGATGACCTAAGAGACGTATTGATGGACACGAAAAAATATGAGCATATGGTCACCCTGCTGCTAAGTGTTTGATATTTATATCAGAGCAGCGATTTTGGGGGAGGCGGCGCGCTCATGAGCCTCTCTAAAACGAAGGTCGCCACAATGGATCGGCGACCCATAAGGAGGATGCCATGGAGTTGATTAGTACGTTCCAGTACTCACTGGTTTATAATGCGTTTTCATTCACATTTGCGACGATGGCTGCAGCGACGCTGTTCCTGTGGCTCGGCCGTTCGCAAGTTTCGGCTAACTATAAGACAGCCATCACCATTTCCGGTCTCGTCTGCGCGATCGCTGCCTACCATTACCTGCGGATTTTCGAAAGCTGGGAAGCTGCCTACACGGTGACAGACGGCGTTGTGACGGCGACCGGCGTCGCCTTTAACGACGCCTATCGTTATGTCGACTGGCTGTTGACGGTGCCACTGCTTTTGATCGAACTCGTTCTTGTCATGCGTTTGACGCGTGAAGAAACCGTCAGCAAGGCTACAAAGCTCGGCGCTGCTGCTGCACTGATGATCGTGCTCGGCTACCCGGGTGAAATCGCAGCCGACATTCCGACCCGCGCTCTGTGGGGCACGCTGTCGGCCATTCCGTTCCTCTACATCATCTGGGAACTGTTCAGCGGTCTGGGCGCGTCGATTGAACGCCAGCCGGAAAGCGTGCGTGAGCTCGTGAAGAAGACCCGCTTGCTGACCTTCGCATCATGGGGCTTCTACCCCATCGTGTACATGGCGCCTTATGCGGACATTTCGGGTGCGACGGCCACCACGGCCATCCAGATCGGTTACACGATTGCTGATATTGTCGCCAAGGCGGGTGTCGGTATTCTGATTTGGGTCATTGCCGTGCGCAAGTCCGAAGCGGAAGCCGCATCAGCGAAGTAGAATGAAACCTGCTCGGCCGAACCTTTATCCCAGGTCCCTGCCGAGCATCGGCACCGGAGCGTACCCCGTGTACGTTT
>JBBATT010000435.1:0-1999 GCA_040398605.1 Chakrabartia sp. | reverse complement strand
GCCAGCGCCTTGAGGATGTTCCAGCTGCGGATGCTATCCCCGCGATTGGGCGGAAAAGGCTGCCGATGTGCCAGAAACAGAATGTCGTCATTCATCCCAGCCCCCGGGATATCCATGGACCTATGGCATTTGCGAGGGGAAGCGGCAGCTTCTGCCACAAGGCGACCTGCATCCGGTATTTGGGGCTGAGCGGATTGATATCGCGGATCTCTCCGCCGTCGAGCGCACGCTTGGCATACTGCAACTCGTTGGGCGTAAATCCGAAATTCTTCTTGAACGCAGCAGGGCCCGTGCCGACCTTGGACCGGCCAAAATCAAAGCTGTGGCACCCCTTCTTCTCCCGCGCGTGGAGCATCAGGGCGTAATACATCCTTTCGTTGGACCGCCAGTGTCGCGCGTCCGCAACGCCGCCGCCCCAATAGGGCATCACCACGCCTTGATGGTAAAGCGAGAGGACCGAAGACAGTGCCCGACCCTTATGGCTGACGGTCAAAATGTCGGCATCTTCACCAAAGGCCGTGAGCACTTCTTGGAACAGACGGCGCGGGAAAACGGGCGTGCCAAGGTTCCGGACGCTCTCGGAATAGACCCGATAATGACCTTCAATCAGATCCGCGTCCCTTCCCACGCTGACGTCGAGGTCGAGGCCCAGGGCCCGACGGACTTCGGCGCGCTGCTTGCGCGGAATGGCGAGCAACTGGGCTTCGTCATCCCCTTTCAGCTCCTGCCGAAAACCGGCATAGGTCTCTGTGTCGATCTTCCAGCCAGACGCCAGCAATGATCCACCGCGCAGCTCGATGGTCTGACAACCGAGGCGCTTTGCCAATAGCAGCGCCTCATCGGCCAAGATGGGTGCGTTGCCGAGAATTCCCCCGCCAACGGCAAAGCCCGAAGACACCAAAGCGTTGCCAAAGAGCGGAGAGCGGATTTCATGCAGCGGCAGGACCGCGATCAGTTCCCCGCCACGCTCTGCCAAAAGATAATGCGATGTCGCGCCGCATGCCCGTTCAATGGCAACGCTCCAAGCGGGACGGTGAAAGGGCGTCGAATCGCGGTGTGCTGCGACAAACGCCTCGATGCGCGCAAACTCATTCACGTCTGCAAGAATGGCCAGACGGGTCACGGTCGACGCGAAGGATGCAGGCGCGTTCATGACAGGCGCCCCCGCTCGTCCGCAACAATCTCGTCGACACGCCCCCAGCCAAAGTCCCGCGTTACACGGCGCAGCTTACCGGCCATCTTCGACAGATTGGTGTAGTGCCGCAGGCGCGACTTCAATGGCGCATTGGCCATAAAAGGCTGGCCGGGGTCCATATCCCATGGATGGAAATAGAAAACGGCGGGTCGCCCCTCCCCGTTTACGCGGGCAATCGTTGCACGGGACAGAGGGTAAGGCAGCAGCCGGAAGAACCCGCCCCCGCCGGCCGCAAAATTCCGACCACCAATCCGCACCGTAGACACCGGAAGTTCGAGCAGATCCGCATCCGGCAGCGGCTTCCAAAGGAAGCGCGGCGACTCCGGCCAGCCATAATGATCATGCGCGAGTGGCGCGACACTGGAGGAATACAGATAGCCTGCTTCCGACAAGAGACCATGTGCCCATGGGGTCCGCTGATCGATGGAAAAATTGGGTGCCCGATATCCCGTGACAGCAACGCCGCCTGCATCCTCCAGTTGGGCTTTTGATTTCGCAATGTCTGCGGCGAACTCATCCGGTGACATCTGGAACACACGCTTATGGTCACAGCCGTGGCTTGCCACTTCATGCCCCTGTTCGGCGATGCGGCGGATCAACGACGGAAAGCGTTCAGCGACCCAGCCCAGCGTGAAGAACGTCGCCTTTACGTCTGAATCGGCAAAAAGCTGAAGAACAGCGTCGGTGTTGGCCTCAACGCGCACAGGATATCGCGGCCAATCCTCCTTGCGGATGACTGTTTCAAAGGCACCGACCTGGAACCAGTCTTCCACATCGACAGACAACGCATTTCGGATCATCGCA
>JBBATT010000434.1:0-2000 GCA_040398605.1 Chakrabartia sp. | reverse complement strand
ATAGCGACGCCAACGACGAGCGCCCCACCTGTGAGAACACCTGCGCCAATGAATCCGCGTCTAGACCACTTGTTCATCGCTTAGCGCTCCGTTCCAGAGGCCGCAGCCTTGATGGCCGTGCGGATCCGCCCATAGGTGCCGCACCGACAGATATTGCCCGACATTGCCGCATCAATCTGCGCGTCACTGGGCTTTGGCGTGTCTCGCAACAACGCTGCGGCGCTCATCAATTGACCTGACTGGCAATAGCCGCATTGCGGCACCTGTGCGTCGATCCAAGCTTGCTGAAGGGGGTGCAACGCCCCGTCTGGCCCGGCGAGGCCTTCGATGGTCGTGATTTGGCGACCGTCCGCTTCGGAAATGGGTGTTGAACACGACCGGATAGGCTGCCCGTCCAGATGCGCAGTGCAAGCCCCACATTGGGCGACACCGCAGCCAAATTTCGTCCCGGTCATCCCGAGTTGTTCGCGCAAGACCCAAAGAATGGGCGTCGCCGGGTCCACATCAAGAGTTTGAGGTTTGCCGTTCACTGTCGTCTGGATCATCGCGTCATCCTATCTGCCGGATCTTGGAATATGGTCGTGCGGGTATCTGCGCTGCAAAAGCGCCGTGATTACGGAATCGGTCTGCCACTTCGGCCAGCACTGATATAGCTAAAGTTGCCGGATCGCGCACCGAATGAAACACACCGATGGGCGCGGATATTTCGGCAATTGCCGCTTGGGACACGCCGAGTGTTCGAAGCGTCTCACAACGGGCAGCGTGGGCGCGCTTGCTGCCCATGGCACCCAAAAAGAAATGTGGCTGTTCCAGCGCATGGGCAATAAGCGCCGGCTCCCAATCATGGTCATGGAATAGGAACACGACTGCCGTCCAAGCGTCACTGATGAGCGCGCACGTTTCTCTTGGTGAGCCAATGACAGTCGCGTCGAACCCATCTAGTGACAGCGCCTCAGCAAGGGCCTTATCCGGCGTCAGAAGCGCGATCTCAGCGCCCCAGGCGCGCGCTTGTTCGGCCAGCTTGGCCACCACTGCGCCGTGCCCGACAATGAGCACACGCGGGTTTGGCCAATGGCCGATTGTGGCGACGCCCTGCCCGGCGTCCCAACCCGTCGGACGCCAATCGGCAATGAAATTGGGGGGCATGTTATCTGTCCGCAACTCAAGCGCAAAGGGCTGACGGCTGTTAACTGACTGCAGTGCCTGCCGAGCCAGCCCCTCATCGGCGAGTGGCTGAAAATGAAGGTCTAACCCGCCGCCACAGGGCAGACGGATATCGATATAGCGCGATCCTTGCCCAAAGCGCGTGATGCGCGGCACCCCATCGGCAATGGCGTCTACCGCCTCTGCAATCACCGCCCGCTCAATGCATCCGCCGGAGAGAGACCCGACAAAGGCGCCGTCTTCGTCGACAGCCATATGCGCCCCGGGATCCCGCATGGACGAGCCAAAGGCTTCGACCAAAGACACCAGCGCAACACGCCGACCGTTGGCCAAGCGGTCAACCAGAAATGCAAAGATTTCGCGCTTGTCCAAAAGAGCCCAGTCTATCTAATATGACGAAGGAGATTGACTAGCGAGGGGCCATGCCCCTCGCAAGCCATGCCCCCCCCCCCCCCTTACCCGTCACGCCGGGTGATCAGTCGACCCCGAGGAAGGTGATGTGATCTTCCAGCGCCACTCGCTCCCGCTCAAAATTATTGGTCGGCGCTTCTGCGTCGCGCCAGCCGATGGCGATACCGCAGAACAACAGCGTGTCGTCGGAAAGACCCAGATGGGCCTTAATGGTGCGGCCGTACATGCCCATATATTCCTGCGGGCAGCTGTCGAGGCCTTCGCCGCGCAGCAGCAGCATGATCGTCTGCAACCACATGCCAACGTCAGACCATTGCGCTTCCTTCATGAATTTGGGGAAGTGGCAAAGCAACAGAACGGGCGCACCGAAGGACACCATGTTGGCGCGGGCAAAATTGTCCCGCTGTTCCGCATCATCACGAGCA
>JBBATT010000433.1:0-2005 GCA_040398605.1 Chakrabartia sp. | reverse complement strand
CCAAACGCTAAATGTCTATGTGTTTGCAAAGCTCTCCCGGCCAGATGGCGGTATGCTCTGGCTTCGCGCCGGCGTGGCGAGCGTTTTGTCGCAAATTCTGGATACGATCCTCTTCATCAGCATCTCCTTTTACGGGGAGCGGGAGATTGCAGGCCTGATGGTCGGGCAGATGACCGCCAAGATTGTTTTGTCGCTCTTGTTGGTGCCTTTGCTCGTCACCTTAATGGTAAGGCTGGGTCGCAAACTTGACCTGACGCCCCTCAACGCATAGCGCCCGCGCCATCATGAGCAGACACGCACCCAACCAAACCGCGCTCGCCAAAGCCGAAATCCTCACCGAGGCGCTGCCCTATATCCAGCGCTATGCCGGGCAGACGTTCGTCGTGAAGTATGGCGGCCACGCCATGGGTGATCCGGAAGCGGCGCGCAATTTTGCCGAGGACATTGTCCTCCTGAAAGCTGTCGGCATCAATCCCGTCGTCGTGCATGGTGGCGGTCCGCAGATTGGGCGGATGCTCAAGCAACTTGGCATCGAATCAACCTTTGTCGGTGGCCTGCGTGTGACCGACAAGGAAACCGCCTATGTTGCGGAAATGGTGCTGTCGGGCGCCATCAACAAGGAAATTGTGAGCTGGATCATGCAGGCTGGTGGCCAAGCGGTCGGGCTGTCCGGCAAGGATGCTGGCCTTGTCACCGCACGCAAGATCGAAGGCCGGGAAGCAGATCCCAACCGGGGGATCGAACGCAATGTCGATATCGGCTTTGTGGGGGAACCGATTGCGGTTAATCCGAAGATCCTTGAAACGCTGACAAATAATGGTGTCATTCCGGTCGTCGCGCCCATCGCGCCTGACGCAAATGGTGAAACATTCAACATCAATGCAGATACGATGGCCGGCGCCATTGCCACGCATGTCGGTGCGGCACGCCTGTTCCTTTTGACCGATGTCGCGGGTGTTTTGGACAAGGAAGGCAATTTGCTGACGGATCTTGATCCGGCGCGGATCGCCCAGCTTCAGGCGGATGGCACTGTTTCCGGCGGTATGATCCCCAAACTCGAAACCTGCATCACCGCAGTCGAAGGCGGCGTCGACGCCGCTGTCATTCTCGACGGGCGTGTGCCGCATGTCACGCTGCTCGAAATCTTTACCCGCGGCGGGGCGGGGACGCTCGTCCACAAATAGGCGTCAGGCCGGGTCTGGTAAGGACCAATCAATCGGCGTCTGTCCCTTGGTCTCCAAAAACGCGTTCGCCTTCGAAAAGTGGCTACACCCAAGGAATCCGTTATGCGCGGAAAGGGGGGAGGGGTGCGCGGCGGTCAGAACCAGATGCCGCGTCCCGTCGACGAACGCCGCCTTCTTCTGGGCATAGGCCCCCCAGAGCATGAACACGACGGGATCGACCTTGGCGTTCACTGTCCGGACGATTTCATCGGTGAACTCTTCCCAGCCTTTGCGCTGGTGCGATGCGGCCTGAGCCATTTCGACTGTCAGCACACTATTGAGCAGCAGGACGCCTTGCTTGGCCCAATGCTCCAGAAAGCCATGCTTGGGGCGGGGAAGGCCAAGATCGCTCTCAAGTTCCTTATAGATATTCACCAGTGACGGTGGCGGGCGGACGCCGGGCTGAACACTGAAGCACAGGCCGTGGGCCTGGCCTTCCCCATGATAGGGGTCTTGCCCGAGAATGACGACGCGGACCTTGTCTAACGGGGTCAGGTCTAACGCGCGAAACCATTGCTCTTTCTTGGGGAAAATCTGTTTTCCGGCACTTTGCTCCGACGCGAGGAAGGTTCGCAGAGCCTGCATCCTTGGGCTGGCGAGGTCGTCTGCCAAATACGCTTCCCAGCTTTCGGGGAGTTTGATCTGATCGGTCATAAGTCATCGGACGTGCGGCGGCGGCGATGCGGAGTCAATCATATCTACCAGTTGCGGCAACGGCATATCCCCGCCATGAACTGTCAGAAGCAAAGAGAGGATGACATGACCGATTACAACACAATCAA
>JBBATT010000432.1:0-2006 GCA_040398605.1 Chakrabartia sp. | reverse complement strand
AGGTGCCTCCCCAGTTCCGGCATCGCCATCGCACGGAAGAAGGCGTTGGCCTCGCCCGTCGTCCCCGTCACGGAAGGCAGATAGAGCAGGCTGGCACCCGCCAGCGCAAGGCAGATCATGTGGAGACGCCGCGCCCCGAAGCGGCGGGAGAGCGGGATCATCGCAAAGGCCGCAATAAAGCCGAGGAAATTATAGAAAGCGCCCAATTGCTGCGTCGTCAGCGTGGCTTCGCGGAACGCGTCGGAGCTTTTGTCGGTCGTGTCGAAGATCGACCGGCCAATGGAAAGCACGCCGTAATTCCAATAGACCATCATGCCATACCATTGGAACAGGCTCATCCAGGCCATCTGGCGCATGGCGGGCGGCATATCGCGGATCGCACTCCAGATTTCAGTGAGGGTAGCCCCGGCAGATTTGGGCGCGGCGGCGATTTTGGCCTGCTCCTCTTGCGACAGGGGGAGCTCCGGCACGCGGATGACCGACCAGAGGATCGTTGAAATTGAGAGCACCGCGCCGATCAGGAAGGAAATATGGGTGATGTCCGGGATATTGTGGTCGTCCACGGCGTTGCGATCAAAGCCGAAGCCGTAGACGAGGATAGAGGGCGTGAGGAAGGCAAGGCTTTGCGCCAGCCCGGTAAAGGCGCTTTGGCTCAGAAAGCCCAGTTCATGCTGGCTCTCATCCAGCCGGTCCGACACATAGGCGCGATAGGGCTCCATCGTGATGTTGTTGCCTGCATCGAGAAACCACAACAGGCTCGCGGCCATCAGCAGGCTGGACGAATGCGGCATGAAGAACAGGCCAAGGCTGCACATGATCGCGCCGATGAGGAAATAGGGGGTCCGCCGCCCGAGCCGAGAATTGGTCCGGTCACTCAGCGCGCCGATCAGCGGTTGGACCAGCAATCCCGTCATTGGCCCGGCCAGCTGGAGGATGGGAAGCGTCGCTTCATCCGCGCCCAGCCAGGAATAGATGGGCACCATATTGCCCTGTTGCAGGCCAAAACTGAATTGAAGGCCAAGGAAGCCGAGGTTCATTTCGATGACGCGCATCAGCGACAGCCGTGGCTTTGTCTTGGCCATTTCAATTTCCTCCCCGGCTGTCAGCAGCACGTGTCAGGGGACGCTAGCCATCACTGCACCAACCTGCAACAATCGATTGCAGAAATTGAGGCGCCTGACGCGGCTCTGGCACGCCTAAATCCATTTTTTGTGTGTATGACCGTGGATGCGGGATTGCACATCCGGCCCCGCGACCATATCCACAGCCACCGAGCCGCAACGCGGCCACTGCAAACACCCCTGAAGGAACTGCCCAAATGATCGAAGCCGAATGGTGGGACTATGACGACATGGAAGAACTGGCCGAAGCTGTGGCCGGAGATGTCGGCTTCATCATCGAAAGCGCACTCGATGCGCGCGGCCAAGCGCTGATCGCGCTGCCCGGCGGCAACACGCCAGCGCCTATCTATGCCAAGCTGGCCGCCGCGCCGATCAAGTGGAAGCACGTCACGATCATCCCAACCGATGACCGACTGGTGGCGGTGGACGATGCGCTTTCCAATGCGGCGATGCTGGCCAAGGCCTTCATTCCCAAGGGCGCCCGCGTCCTCCCCATCGGCAGCGTCAATCCCGATCACAAGGCCGCCGGCAACGCCGCCGATGCGCGCCTGCAGGACCTGCACTGGCCGCCCGATCTCGTCTGGCTGGGTGTCGGCACGGACGGCCACACGGCCTCGATTTTTGCAGGGCCTGACATGGACGATGCGCTCAACGCCCCCAAAGCGCGCCGCGCAGTGGGCGTATTGCCTGACCCGATGCCGATTGAAGCGCCCGTCGCCCGCGTCACGCTGACACGGCATTCTATCCTGTCTGCCCGCACATTGTTGATGGTGCTGACCGGCGCCGACAAGCGCGCGCTCGTTGAACAGGCGATCAAGGATGGCCCGCTCTCCCCGCTGCCCGTCGGCCGCGTGTTGGCCGATGCCGAGCAGGCGTTTGATATTC
>JBBATT010000431.1:0-2009 GCA_040398605.1 Chakrabartia sp. | reverse complement strand
TGCGGGTCGAGCACTTGATTGGTCCGCTCATACGCCCAGCGCATCACGTCTGACATGCCATCGGCATCGATCCTGGCGCTTTCAAACAGGTCCTTAGAACCGGCCAACATATCGGCGGGGATCGACATCGCACGGGTCGATTCGAAATCAGCCATCATCTTGGCCAACCCCTTGCCGTCGCGACCGGCGAGGTCAAACAGGAGGCGTTCAAAGTTGGAGCTGACCTGAATGTCCATGCTCGGCGTGGCCGTCGCGGTGACGGTGCCGCAGCTATAATCACCGGTGGTGAGTGCGCGGTGCAGGATGTCGTTGACGTTGGTCGCGACAATCAGCTTGGCCACGGGCAGGCCCATGCGCTGCGCGACGTAACCCGCAAACACATCCCCGAAATTGCCGGTCGGCACGGAGAAGGCGACCGGACGGTCCGGTGCGCCGAGACGGACGGCGGTGTAGAAATAATAGACCACCTGCGCCATCAACCGCGCCCAGTTGATCGAGTTCACCGCCGACAGCGTGAAGCGACCATTGAAATCGCGGTCGTTGAACAGCGCCTTCACGATTGCTTGGGCATCGTCAAAACTGCCATCGATCGCGATGTTATAGACATTAGGCGCGAACACCGTCGTCATCTGGCGACGCTGGACATCGGAGACGCGACCGGCGGGGTGAAGCATGAAGATATCGATCTTCGCGCGGCCTGCCACACCATCAATTGCAGCGGAGCCGGTGTCGCCTGAGGTCGCGCCGATGATCGTCAGATGCGCGTCGCGCTTGGACAGGAAGGTTTCAAACAACTGGCCGAGCAGCTGAAGCGCGACATCCTTGAACGCCAGCGTCGGGCCGTGGAACAGCTCCATCAGCCAATGCTGGTGGTCCAGCTGAATGACCGGCGTCACCGCATCGTGCGAAAAGCGGCCATAAGCGGTCGTGCACAGCCGCTTGAGCGTTGCGTCATCCAAGCATCCGGCCACAAAGGGGCGCATGACAGCAACGGCGGTGTCGACGTACGACAGGCCGCGCATTGCTGCGATCTCGTCTTTTGAGAACTCTGGCCAGCTTTCCGGCACATAGAGTCCACCGTCTGAGGCCAACCCGGCAAGGGTGGCGCCTTCGAAATCGAGCGCAGGTGCGCTTCCCCTGGTGCTGACATAACGCATGATGCGGCGGCGTTAGCCGCGATAGCCCCAATGGGCAAGGTTAGGTGAGCGCGACGCGGATCAACTCTGCCCCGACCAAAACCATCAGCAGCGAGATGAGCGTATTAAACCGCTCGGCACTCACCCGCTTGACGAGCCAGACCCCGGCAAAGGTGCTGGCAATCGCAACCGGCAGAAAGACGAGCGTGAGCTGCATGTTGGCCCATGTGAACTGGCCGAGTGCGATATAGGCCGGGACCTTCATCCAGTTGAGCACCGCAAAGAAGATCGCCGACGTGCCGATGAACACCGTGTGCGGCATCCGCCGTGACAACGCCCAAATCTGGAAAGGCGGGCCGCCTGCATGGGCCACCTGACTGGTAAAGCCAGAGACAGCCCCCCAGAAGACCCCAACCCATAAAGGCAGATCGGCCTTGATCGGCAGGCGAAAGCCCCGTTCCCCGGCAAGGCGATAGGCACCAAAGGCGACCGCGATCAGCCCGACAAAGGCGCGGACGGCATCGGGCGGCACAATGGTCGCCAGCAGCCAGCCGAGAAAGACGCCCACGAACGCACCGGGCACCATTAGCTTAAGCGTCGGCATGTCAAAGCTGCGGCGGAACGCCCAAACGCCGACGACATCCTGCACGATCAGAATCGGCAACAGCATGGCGGCGGCCGGCACCGGGTCCATCACGAGCACGAGGATGGGCATCGACGCCGCACCCAGCCCGGCAAAGCCACCCTTTGCGATGCCGACAAGGATGACAGCAATTGACGCGACGAGGTAGAAAACGGGGTCGTACGGCAGGGTCAAGCGGCGCGAATCCGGCGGCGGAGCGCGCGGAAGTAGATGAGGGCGGCCACGCCTGC
>JBBATT010000430.1:0-2014 GCA_040398605.1 Chakrabartia sp. | reverse complement strand
ACGCGCAGACGTGCACAGGCGGCGCAGATCAGGTGCAGCAGGCTCAGACCTACTCGACCGCCGGCGCCCTGGTTTGTACAAACTGCGCAGTTGGGAGCCGTAATAATAACGGTCATTCTGTTGGAGTGGCCAACAACTGCTACGCGTGCGGTGCAGGAACGTGCTCGCAATCTTCGGACTGCCAAGGCCTGTGCAACCACTGGCCCGCTACGTGCGGCGGCTTCTGCACTTGCTCTGGTGGCCGTTGTTCTACAAGTGCTGGTGCTTGCCCGCCTGGCTGGACCTCCAACGGCCAGCCCGGCTGGGCGCTAATTTGTTGTCCGCCATCCGCCGGAAGCGGCTTTGCGGGCGGCCAGAAAGCCGACGGCTCATGCGTATGCGCTGAAGGTTTCGGCTGGTTTGCGCCGGCTATGGCGTGCATTGCCTGCACCGGACAGGCTGTGAGCATTGATGGCGTCTGCGTTGTCGTAACAAATGTTGCTGAACAATTCGTAACAAGTGCACTTACTTTTTCAGCAGGCTCTGTACTTACTGTGAGTGGACCTGTATCGATAACTTCCGTCGGCTCCATTACCATAAATGCAGGTGTTAAGGTTTCCTTTTCGACGCCGACGGCTGGCTTTAATCTTGTAGGGGGCGGCCAGCTTTCGATTGTAGGCACAGCATCCGCGCCCGTCTCCTTCAGCGGTCTTGGCGTTGCGCAGTCGGCCGTGAGCGGCCAGGGCAGAGCTAGTATCGCCTATGCCCATTTTTCAGGCTTTTCGGGCGTGGCGCTGTCGGGCTATGAATTTTTTGTAGCCAACTCAACATTCTCTGACAGCGAGGCCGCAGCCTTCCTGAGCGGCGGCTCTAGCTCCTTCACAAACTGCACCTTCTCGCGCCACTGGTTGCGCAACACCCTTGCTGCTGTCACGTACAGGTCGGGCTTCTACAGCCTAACGGACTGCGCCTTCTCCTCTCAGCTGCGCGCCGTTGGCTGCGTCCAGGATGGCGGCGCGGCGCTTCTTCGCGCACGCGTTACGAACCACTCTGCCTCGGACTGGGCCGTGAATGCCGACGTAACTGACTCGGTTGTCTCGGACAATGCCGGCACAGGTGTTGTGGGCTCATGCGTCTCGTCCATAGTTGCGCGTAATGCGGGCGGCGGCGTCCGAAGTACCTGGATCCAGGGCTGCACTGTGATGGACAACGGCAAGTTCGGCATTTGGGTCGACAATGCATGCCACACCCTAACGAATAACATTATCACTGGCACGTGGGGCTTGCCTGGCGTCGGTGCGTTCTTGAAATCAGGGTACTTTTGTTATAGCAGCTTAGATGGTCTTTCAGGCCTTGTGCTGCTAAACTCGATCGTGGCCAACAGCAGCAGCGTTGGCGTGCAGAGCACGCAGGCCGCGATCAAGGGCTGCGCCATCATAGGCAATCCAGTCGGCGTGCAGCTCATGCCCGACTTCGGCACCAACACGGTATTAAGCTCTTGGGTCTGCGGCGTCACCTCGTTCGCCATCAAGAACACGAACGCATGGACAGTCACGACCAGCGGGGTCTGGTTCGGTGCAAACTACACCATGTCCGTCTCAGAGGGCACAATCCGTGGCAGCATCTACGACGCCTACGCAGACGTGAGCCTAGGAGTTGTGGCGCTGAACGATGTTCAGCAGTCCTCAACCTGGCCTTCCAGCGCGGCCTTTGTTGGCCGCGCATACCTTGCAGACTTATGTACACCGCTTCCCTCGCGCTGGATCAACGTTATGAGCCCGCCGAGTGGGGGCATCTTGCAGTTCGTGACCTGGGATGCCGCTCCCTCGCCTCGCATGGTGTCGCAGCCAATCTACATCCTGTCCACTGGCGCGCTCACCATTTCCGCTGGCACAGCGCTGCAATTCAACATGACCTCCGCAGGCCTTGTGATGCGTGGCGGCCAGCTTTCGATTGTAGGCACAGCATCCGCGCCCGTCACCTTCAGCGGTCTTGGCGTTGCGCAGTCGGCCGTGAGCGGCCAGGGCAGAGCTAG
>JBBATT010000429.1:927-2018 GCA_040398605.1 Chakrabartia sp. | reverse complement strand
CAGATCATCATCGGCAACAAGGTCGAAGATATTGATGTTCAGGTCGATGACCAGCTGCACTTCATCACTTGGGGTGGCGGTGGCTGGGGTGACGCGCTTGAGCGTGATCCCGCCTTGGTCGCCAAGGAAATCACACAGGGTCTTGTGACGCCTGAGGGCGCGCGCGACTATGGCGTGGTTGTCGACGCCAAGGGTGTCGTTGATGCCGCCGCAACCGAAAAGCTGCGGACCGAAATACGCGCATCGCGGGGCGAATTGCTGCTGTTCAACGCTGGACCCGGCATTGAGGTACTGCGTGCCAATTGTCTGGCAGAAACGGGCCTGCCTGCGCCTGTCCAGCCTGTGTGGCAGCATCTGGAGGCCGCAGAGTGACTGTAGTGAACACAGGTGCTTTGAAGGACATTCGCGTCGTCGAACTCGGCCAGTTGCTGGCCGGGCCCTTTTGCGGGCAGTTGCTTGGTGACATGGGGGCCGACGTCATCAAGGTCGAACCTCCGGTCACAGGCGATCCGATGCGCGAATGGGGGCAGGGCGCGCAAAAGGTCCAATGGGAAGTCATCGCCCGCAATAAGCGGTCGGTGAGCGCAAATTTGCGCGTGCCCGAAGGTCAGGCGCTTGTGAAGCGGCTGATCGCGCAGGCCGATGTTCTTATCGAGAACTTCAAGCCGGGCACGATGGAGAAATGGGGCCTTGGGGCCGACGTTTTGCTGGCCGAATTCCCCGGCCTCATCATCGCGCGGATGTCCGGCTATGGGCAGACGGGGCCTTATTCGAACCGCGCCGGTTTTGGCGGCATCGGTGAGGCGATGGGCGGCTGGCGTTATATCGTTGGGGAACCGAACCTCCCGCCCAGCCGCATGGGTGTTTCCATTGGTGACACGCTGACGGCGACCTATGGATGCATGGGCGTTTTGGCGGCGCTGCATGAGCGCGACCGGTCCGGCAAAGGCCAGGTCATTGATGCGGCGCTTTATGAAAGCGTGCTTCAGGTGATGGAAGGGCTGGTGCCTGAATATGACCGCATGGGCCTGATCCGCGAACGATCTGGCTCGGTGTTGAAGGGCATTGCCCCGTCCAACGTCTATAGCTGC
>JBBATT010000429.1:0-917 GCA_040398605.1 Chakrabartia sp. | reverse complement strand
TAGCTGCAAAGACGGCGAGTTCATGATCGGCGCCAATAAGGATTCGCTCTGGAAGCGGCTGGCCGATGCCATGGGCCGTCCCGAGCTTGGCGATGATTCGCGCTATGCAACGCATCTGGCGCGCGGCGAAAATCAGGATGAGCTCGACGCGCTCATCAACGATTGGACCAAGACGCTGACCGTCGATGACGTCGACGCGCTGATGATCGAACACTCCATCCCGGCGGGGCGTGTTTATCGCGCGCCGGACATGTTGGAAGACCCGCATTTTCAGGCGCGTGAAGCGATCATCGAGGTGGAAACGGAACGTTTCGGTCCGCTCAAGATGCAGTCGAGCTTCCCCAAATTTTCGGCCACCCCCGGCAGCGTCCGGCGCGCAGCACCGTCCAAGGTCGGGCAGCATAATGCGGAGATTTACGGTGAGCTGCTGGGCCTTGGTGCCGCAGACTTGGACGCTATGGTCGAGAAGGGCGTGATCTAAACCAGTACCTTGCCCGGATTGAGAAGGCCCAGCGGATCAAACGCAGCCTTCAACCGGCGCATGGTGCTGATCTCATCCGCGCTGCGGGAGAGGTGGAGGAATTCGCGCTTGTGAAGGCCAATGCCATGTTCAGCGGAGATCGACCCGTCGAGCGCCTGCGCGACTTCGTAAACCGCTTCTTCCACCGCCAGCAGATCATCCGGGCCAAAGCCACCGGCGATCAAATGGACATTGCCGTCGCAGACATGGCCGAAATAGATTTGCGTCGTCCCCGGCCAGCGCGCCTCAACTGCTGCGGTGCACTTCTCCACAAAGGCGCCGATGCGGCTGGTGGGCACGCTAATGTCGAAATTGCCGACGGGGTTAAAGGCCTGAATCAGTTCCCCGCCCATGTCGCGGACGGACCAGATGGCGCGCGTTTGCTGCACCGATTGGG
>JBBATT010000428.1:0-2027 GCA_040398605.1 Chakrabartia sp. | reverse complement strand
GCATCCCTGCCGCCACGGTCGCGTTGGTGATCTTGTCGATCAGGATGAAGCCGCCCAGTGTGCGGTTGTCGGCATAGGCGTCAAACACGATCGGTCGGTCGGTTGCGATCTCAACGACGCCGATGGCGTTGAGGTCCAGCGTCTTCGCCGCCAGATGTTCCATCGTATTCACGTTGACGACGTATTTCGGCTGCTGGACCGTGGCGGAGACCGTCTGTGTCCCGAGCTTTAGCCAATAGGCCCGCCCCACATGCATCGCATCATCATTGAGCCAGACAAGCGTCGATTCAAACTGGTCGCTCGCCTGTGGCGGGTTGTCGGCAATGGTGATCACATCGCCGCGGGAACAGTCAATCTCATCGGCCAAGCATAGGGTGACGGACTGGCCGGCAACGGCTTCGTCCAAATCCCCGCCCAGCGTGACGACGCGAGTGACTTTGCTCGTTTTGCCCGAGGGCACAACGCGGATCTCGTCGCCGGGCTTCACGCTGCCCGTTGCGATCAGGCCAGAAAAGCCGCGGAAGTCGAGATTGGGACGGTTGACCCATTGCACCGGCATGCGGAACGGCTTTTCGGCATCGATGGACGACAGAACTTCAACCGTTTCGAGATGCTCCACTAGCGTTGGGCCGGTGTACCAGGGCGTGTTGGCCGACAGGCTCGTGATGTTATCCCCCTTGAAGCCGGAGATCGGCATTGCGGTGAAGGTCTCGATCCCGATCGATTTGGCGAAGGCCGCATAATCAGCGACGATGTCGTCAAAGACCTTCTGGTCATAATCGACCAGGTCCATCTTGTTGACCGCGAGCACGAGGTTGCGGATGCCGATGAGGTGGCAGAGATAGCTGTGCCGCCGCGTCTGGACGAGCACGCCCTTGCGCGCATCGATTAGGATCACGGCCAGATCCGCCGTCGAGGCCCCGGTGACCATATTACGGGTATATTGCTCGTGGCCAGGCGTGTCGGCGACGATGAACTTGCGCCGGTCGGTCGAGAAGAAGCGATAGGCGACATCGATGGTGATGCCCTGCTCGCGCTCGGCCGCAAGGCCGTCCACGAGGAGGGCAAAGTCGATTTCCTGCCCCTGCGTGCCGACCTTCTTTGAATCCGTCTCCAGCGCGGCCAGCTGATCTTCAAAGATCATCTTGCTGTCATAGAGCAGCCGCCCGATCAGTGTGGACTTCCCGTCATCCACGCTGCCGCAGGTGATGAAGCGCAGCATCGTCTTATGCTCATGCTGGGTCAGATACGCGTCAATGTCCTCAGCGATGAGCGCTTCGGTCTGGTAGATTGGGTCGTTGGTGTTGTCGATATCAGCCATTTCCATCATCCTCGTCGCCCGGTGCCTGACACGGGGCTGGGCTTTTTCTGCTCCGAAGCCAGCCTGACCCCGGATCAAGTCCGGGGTTGACCCTTCGGAACGCTACGCATTCCGCCGCGGCTCAAAAATACCCCTGCTGCTTTTTCACTTCCATCCCCGCGCCGCCCGCATCCTTGTCGATGACGCGGCCCTGCCTTTCGGACGTGGTGGTCAGAAGCGTTTCCTGAATGACTTCCGGAAGCGTTTTTGCGGTGCTTTCCACAGCGCCTGTCAGCGGGAAGCAGCCCAGCGTGCGGAAGCGGATGGAGCGGTTGGTGATTTCGGGCTTATACCCCATCACTTTTTCCAGCCGGTCCAAATCATCCGCCATGAACAATTGGCCTTCCCACATATAGGTTGGGCGTTCTTCGGCGAAGTAGAGCGGCACGATCGGCACATCGTTCAGGTGGATATATTGCCAGATGTCGAGCTCGGTCCAATTGGAGATCGGGAAGACGCGGATGCTCTCCCCCTTATTCTTTTTGGCGTTGTAGAGGTTCCAGAGCTCGGGCCGCTGGTTCTTCGGGTCCCAGCCATGGCTCGCGGTGCGGAACGAAAAGATGCGTTCCTTGGCGCGGCTTTTTTCCTCGTCGCGCCGCGCGCCGCCAAAGGCCGCGTCAAATCCATATTTGTCGAGCGCCTGCTTCAGCCCTTCGGTCTTCCACAT
>JBBATT010000427.1:0-2032 GCA_040398605.1 Chakrabartia sp. | reverse complement strand
CATGAGCCTCCGCAATGTGGCCATCATCGCACACGTCGATCATGGCAAGACGACCCTTGTTGACCAACTGTTCCGCCAGTCGGGCACCTTCCGCGACAACCAGCGCATCGAAGAACGCGCGATGGATTCGAACGACCTCGAAAAGGAGCGCGGGATCACCATTCTGGCCAAGTGCACCTCGGTCGAATGGGAAGGCACGCGCATCAATATTGTCGATACGCCCGGCCACGCCGACTTTGGCGGCGAAGTGGAGCGCATCCTCTCCATGGTCGACGGTGTCATCCTGCTCGTCGATTCGTCGGAAGGCGCGATGCCGCAGACGAAGTTCGTGACCGGCAAGGCGCTGGCGCTGGGCCTGCGTCCAATCGTCGTCGTCAACAAGGTCGACCGTCCTGACGAGCGGATTCAAGAAGTGCTCGACGAAGTGTTCGATCTGTTCGTTTCGCTCGAAGCGTCGGATGAACAGCTCGACTTCCCCGTGCTCTATGCCTCGGGCCGCAACGGCTATGCCTCGCTCGACCATACGGCGCGCGAAGGTACCCTGACCCCGATGTTTGAAACCATCGTGCGCCACGTGCCGGAACCCAAGGCCAATGAAGACGGTCCGTTTAAGTTCCTCGTCACGTTGCTCGACCGCGATAACTTCCTCGGCCGCATTCTCACCGGCCGCGTCGACAGCGGCACGGTAAAGACGAATATGCCGATCCACGCGCTCGATCCGGATGGCAAGGTCATCGAAGCGGGTCGCGCATCGAAGATTCTGGCCTTCCGTGGTCTGGAACGCGTGCCGGTAGACGAAGCCAAGGCTGGCGACATCATCTCCATCGCGGGCATGACGACCGCGACTGTGGCGAACACGATCTGCGACATCGCTGTCACCGATCCGATCGCTGCCCAGCCCATCGATCCGCCAACGCTGTCGATGCGCTTCGCCGTGAACGATTCGCCCATGGCCGGCCGCGAAGGCACCAAGGTGACGAGCCGCATGATCCGCGACCGTCTGTTCCGTGAATCAGAATCAAACGTCGCCATCAAGGTCACCGAAAGCGCTGACAAGGATAGCTATGAAGTCGCCGGTCGCGGTGAACTTCAGTTGGGCGTGCTGATCGAAACGATGCGCCGCGAAGGCTTTGAACTCGGCATTTCGCGTCCGCGCGTTCTGTTCCGTGAAGAAGATGGCCAGCGGACCGAGCCTTATGAAACCGTCGTCATCGACGTGGATGATGAGTTTTCGGGCACGGTCATCGACAAGATGAACATGCGCAAAGCGGAAATGACCGACATGCGCCCCTCCGGCGGTGGCAAGACGCGCATCACCTTCTCGGCCCCGTCACGCGGCCTCATCGGCTATCACGGTGAATTCCTGTCCGACACGCGCGGCACAGGCATCATGAACCGGCTGTTTGAAAAATACGGTCCGCACAAGGGCAAGATCGAAGGCCGCAAGAACGGCGTTCTGATTTCCAACGGTGCCGGTGAAGCCAACTCCTACGCGCTGGGCCCGCTCGAAGAGCGTGGCATCCTGTTCGTGGGCCATGGCGAAACGCTATATGAAGGCATGATCGTTGGTGAAAACGCCAAGACGGATGACCTTGAAGTCAACCCGATGAAGGCCAAGCAGCTCACCAACTTCCGCGCCTCGGGCGGTAAGGATGATGCGATCCGCCTCACCCCGCCAACCCGCATGACGCTGGAACAGGCGATTGCCTATATCGATGATGATGAACTCGTCGAAGTGACGCCCAAGACCATTCGTTTGCGCAAGGTCCATCTTGACCCGAACGAACGCAAGCGGGCCAGCCGCGCCAAAGCGGCCTAGTCCAAAGACATTCGAAAAGGGGCGCCCAACCGGCGCCCTTTTTTTTGATGCTGCCGGACCGGCCTGGCGCCAACGGAGCCTTGCGCGCCTAATTGACAAAAGTTCAATAATGACATAATGTCAATTTATGAACACTGATGATCAAAGCCGACAAGGCACAAAGCGAGAGCGGACGCGGGACCAGTTGCTCGTTTCTGCCCAAGAGCTCTTGAT
>JBBATT010000426.1:0-2033 GCA_040398605.1 Chakrabartia sp. | reverse complement strand
CAGACATCGACAACCTCAAGCGCAAGATTGATGCCGGTGCCACGCGGGCCATCACGCAGTTCTTCTTTTCGCCAGAGGTCTATTTCCGTTTCTGTGACGCCGCCGCCGCCGCCGGGATTAGTGCGGAAATCGTGCCCGGAATCTTGCCGGTCTCGAACGTCGGTCAGGCCCGGAAATTTGCGCAGGCCTGTGGGGCGACCATACCCGATTGGATGGACCGGCTGTTTGAAGGGCTGGACGATCATCCCGCCTCCCGTCAGCTGATTGCCGCGACCATCTCGGCGGAAATGTGCCGTAGGCTTTACGCAGGCGGCGTCCGCAATTTCCATTTTTACACATTGAACCGCGCCGAACTCAGCTTTGCGATTTGCCACCTGCTGGGCCTGCGCGCGCAAGGAGCCCGATAATGTCTGCCCGTGACCTACTGCTTGCCGAAGCGTCCAAGCGCATCCTGTTGACCGACGGCGCCTGGGGCACGCAGATCCAGAACTTCAAGCTTGCCGAAGGGGACTATGCGGGCGACCTCGGCCTGACGCACGACCAGAAGGGCAATAATGACATCCTCGCGCTGACGCGGCCCGACGTGGTGGAAAGCATCGCGCGCGCCTATTTCGACGCAGGTTCGGATATTATTTCGACCAACACCTTCAGCTCCACCCGTATAAGCCAGGCAGATTATGGCGCGGAACATCTGGTGCGGGGTCTCAACCTCGCCAATGCCCAGATCGCGCGGACGGCTGCTGATGCTTATGAAGCCAAGGATGGGCGCCCCCGCTTTGTTGCAGGCGCGATTGGCCCGACGAACAAGACGTTGTCGCTGTCGCCTGATGTGAATGATCCGGGCTATCGCGAAATTGACTTTGACTATCTGAAGGACGTCTACCGCGATCAGGTGGATGCCCTTGTCGAAGGCGGGGTGGACTTCATCCTTATCGAAACGGTGTTCGACACGCTCAATGCCAAGGCGGCGATCATGTCGGTGCTGGAGGCGCAGGCAGCATTGGGCCGCGACATTCCCATCATGATCTCGATGACGTTGACGGACCTGTCCGGCCGAAACCTCTCTGGCCATACGGTCGAGGCCTTCTGGTATGCCGTCAAACATGCGCGGCCGGTGACCATCGGCCTCAACTGCTCCTTTGGCGCCGAACAGCTTCGCCCGCACGTGAAGCTGTTGTCTGGCATCGCTGAGACGCTGATCATGGTTTACCCAAATGCGGGCCTGCCAAATGAACTCGGTGAATATGACGAGCTTCCCGCTGAAACAGCCGCCTTCGTCCGCGAATGGGCAGCTGCAGGGCAGGTGAACATTCTGGGCGGTTGCTGCGGCTCCAGCCCGGCACACATTGCCGCCATGGCGAAGGCTGTCGATGGGCTTTCACCCCGCGTCATTCCCGTGCCTGACGTTAAGACGCGGCTCGCCGGGCTTGAGCCCATGACCATAGCTGCCTGATTGGGATTGCGCCTCACCGCTTGTCCTGAGCCTGTCGAAGGACCGTCCTTCTTCCGGCGCAAACGGTGAACATAAAGAACAGTGCTTCGACCAGCTCAGCACAAACGGATTTTGGGATTAGAAACGTGACAACCACCCAGACTGCCATCTTCGTCAATGTGGGCGAACGCACCAACGTCACTGGCTCAGCCGCCTTCAAAAAGCTGATCCTGTCGGGGGACTATACCAAGGCTGTTGAGGTCGCACGCCAGCAGGTGGAAAACGGCGCGCAGATCATCGACGTCAACATGGACGAGGGCCTGCTCGACGCCATTGAGGCGATGACGACCTATCTGAAACTGATTGCGGCCGAGCCCGACATCGCGCGCGTGCCGGTGATGATTGACAGTTCCAAATGGGATGTCATCGAAGCGGGCCTGAAATGCGTCTCCGGCAAGCCGATCGTGAACTCGATCAGCATGAAAGAAGGTGAAGAAGCTTTCTTAGAACATGCACGTAAGTGTATGAATTATGGTGCTGCTGTGGTCGTCATGGCGTTTGATGAAAAGGGCCAGGCCGACACCAAGGACCGCAAGGTGGA
>JBBATT010000425.1:0-2034 GCA_040398605.1 Chakrabartia sp. | reverse complement strand
AAAGTTAAGTCCCCATCGGGGTTGCTCTAATGTCTACTAGACATTAGGTTATTTCACATGCTCACCCAACGATCCCGCTACGGTCTGCGTGCCATGATCCTTCTGGCGCGCGAATCTGCGGGTGGCCCGCCGGTGCCGATGAGCCACATTGCGGCCGAAGCCGTGGTTCCGCGCAAATTTCTTGAGATCATCTTGACCGAGTTGAAGAACGCCAACCTCGTCGTCAGCACGCGTGGCAAGCAGGGTGGTTTCCATCTTGCCCGTCCAGCGGAACTGATTTCCTTTGGCGACATCATCCGTGTGATTGAAGGCCCCCTCGCCCTCGTCCCCTGCGTCAGCCGCACCGCCTATAAGCGCTGCAAGGACTGCAAGGACGAAGCCACCTGCGAAATCCGCCGCGCTATGACCATCGTGCGTGATGACACGGCGCGGATATTGGATGGGACCAGTCTTGCCGCCGCGGTGGCCGGGGACTTTTCGGCCTAAATAATCAACTCCTGCACCCGGTGTGGGGCGACGATCATCAAGGCGTCCTTGTCGCGGGTGATGTAGCCGCGGCGTTCCAAGTCGTTGATGGTGCGTGACACCGTCTCACGTGTGGACTGCACGATCAGCGCGAGTTCTGTCATCGTTGGCACCGGGCGGATGGTGCGGCCATCGCCTTCTCCTGCCTGGCGCAGCAGCTCGGCATAGATGCGGCCCGTGGCGGACAAAGTGGTGCGCTCGATCATCCGGCGTGATGTGCGGCTGAGGCGCGCGGTGACCTGCCGCAGAACCGCCAGGGCGAGCGAGGGGTGGCTTTCCAGCAGCATGATGAAATCCTGCTGGCGCAGGCGCGCGGACTCGACCGGCGTGACCGCGATCACCTGATCCCATGAGGCGCGGGTGCCAACCACGTCGACTTCCCCAAAGATGTCACCGGCGGCATAGGTGTCCAGCAGGACAAGTTGGCCCTGCGATGAGTAGACGACGGCTTGCGCGCGCCCTTCAACAAGGAGGAAGACGAAAGGCGCCGCCTCACCGGCCCAGATGATCGTGCCTTCTGGTTCGGTTTGGACGAGCTGGGCCAGACCATCGACGACACGTGCAATGTCCTTAGTGCAGCCAAATGCAGCACAAATGGCAGACATGCGCTTATCCTGCGCTGCGTCGTTCACGCCTTTACCCCACACTGCGACCGATGCCTCCAACTCGGAGCAAATTGGCCGTGCGTCAAGGGTTTCGGCAGACAATCTATGCAGCGAGCAGGGCGCCCCGCGCCATATTGTCATCCGGACAATCGCCTTGTTCGGCAAACGCCAATTCATAGTCGAGGCTCGGCACATCAATGCCGCGGGCGCGGCACGGTATGGCAATCATCCTGTTGCTGCGCTGGAAGCCCAGTTTGCGCAGGACATTGCCGGACGCGGGGTTGTCGACGAAATGCCGCGCGACGACCTTGCGACAGGGGAGCGACTCCCGTGCCATATCGACCACGGCGCGGGCGGCCTCCGTCGCGAAGCCGAGGCCCCAATAGGGCGGCGAAATCCAATAGCCGAGCTTTGCGGTAGAGCCGGACGTATCCAGCCCGATCCCGCCGATGAGGCGCGGCTTTCCGGCGGTGCGCGCAAAAATCAGCATATGTGGCGCTTCCCGCCGCCGCTGGGCTGCGAGAAAGTCTTGGGCGTCTTCAAGGGTATAGGGCCAGGGAAGGCGCGACAGCTTCATGGCCACTTCCTCATGGGCAATAGCTTCATGCAGGGCGACCGCATCGTCTTCCCAACCGGGCCTGAGCAATAAGCGCTCTGTTCTGGCGAACATGTCGAATGTCTCCTTCGTTCCGGGTCCCGCTACCGCCAAGATGTGACGGCTGCGGGACAATTAAACGTCTCGGACGGGCACTTGTGCCGCGATCGGGACGGACGGTTGAAAGGAGAAAACAAAAAGGGAGCCGGACCGCCCTATGGGGGTGGTCCCGTCTCCCTTCGCGCCTGATCAAATCAGGCTGTCGGGCCACCCTAAGGGCGACCCGGATATGGATCGCCGTTTATTCGG
>JBBATT010000424.1:0-2039 GCA_040398605.1 Chakrabartia sp. | reverse complement strand
CGACAGTGGCCATCGCTCAGCCAAATCTCGCCATCCTCCCCGTAGACCGTGAGGGCTTCCTGCACACCAACTTGCGCGATAGATCGTGCGAGCGCCAGAATGTGCTCCTTGTTCTCAGGGTCTTCTGCGTTGCGCGCATTCCAACCCGATTTGATCTTGAGCACATGCGGGTCGACGTGAAATATATCGCTGCGCTTCAGAGCGCTGCCCCTAACGGTCGCCATATGATTCCCCTGAGCCTGTCGCGTATGTAGCGCATGTAACGGAGTTGTCAATGGGCTTGTCGTGTCGGTCCCGTCAATAATCTTTCGGGTCGAGCCGGGCGATATGGCAGGGCTCAGATCGGGTCCGAGCTAACCGTTCGGCGTGGCGCTTGGTCAGCGCCCAGCCGACCACGTCGCCGTCCTGGGTGACTATAAGCCAAGCGACGCTCGGCTTAGCATTGCGCGCGGTCTGCGCCGCCCAAAGCTGGCGCAGCAGTCGCATTTGTTCAGACGGGTTTAGCATCAGGATTTCCCGTGGTTGGATTGATACCACGCCAACAGAACGGCCTCGAACTTGTCGGCGAAGCCCCGCGGCAAAGAGCCGCGCTCCCACAGACTATACGTCGTCTGCGCCACTCCGAAAAGCTGTGCGGCCTTGACCTGCGTCAAGCCGCCTTGCCGGGCTCGCCAAGCCCGGAGATCGGCGGCGGTGTAGTCTCTAGTGGCCATGGTTGGCCTCTTGCTCGTCAAGCATGATCTCCTCCCAGCCTGCCGAGCCGTAGTGGTGGTCCAGGTCATCCAGGGGGAAACGGTGTGCATCATCGCGGCAGTCGACGCTCCCTGGCAGCTCGCGCGCGTGCCAGTGACCGCACTGCCCGCACTCGATAAATACCGCTTCCTTTGGCCAAACCTTAGTCATGGTCCTACCCTCTCGTCAGAGCCCCCGTGAGAGCCCCCGTGAGAGCCGGCGCTTGGCCGGCTCAAGCTGAGGTTCGTCAGCCGTCGACGCGGCTCGCGCGCCTAGCCGCTGCGTCTTTAATGGCTTAGCGAATAGTAAACGCGGCCATCGTCGCCACGATAGGAGTTACCACCGTCGCCTTCGGCGCCCGCCTCGCGCATGTCGCCGCTGACGAGCTGAATGAATGTAGCGTTGCATTCGACGTCATCCCAAGCGGCGATCTCCTCCTCACTCCAAGCGCCGAAGTCTTGTACGTACCTGCGCAAGGCTTCTAATTGCTCGGGCGTTGTGAGGAGCGGCGACTTGGCCGCTTCCGTCTTGGCGTTCGCCCATGTTTTAGGTCCGGCATTTTGGCCGCGTTCGGCGCGCGAAGCCGAAAACTCGGACGGGTCCGCTTCGTTGAAAAAGCGCGTGATGTCGATTTCCATAGCTCAACCCCTCGCTTGTCTGATCGTGTAGCGCAGGCGCGGCCAGTGGCGCGCATAGGCCAGCTTGGCCGTGCGGGCTTGCGCCAGCGTCACGTAGTCGCGTCCGAACTCAACGCCCCCGCAGTAGACACGCCATACCATATCAAGCCTCCCCGAAAACAGCGTCGAAGTCGCGTGCGTAGCGCTGCGCCGGGACGGCCAGGACGCCGGCGACTTCGGCCGGCGTCCATGCGCCGCTCTCGAAAAAGATGCTCGCGACGTCCAGTTCGACATGACGCGCGCCACGCTCGTTCAGCTCCTTATTGAGCTGGCGCCAGAAGGTGAGAAGTTTGGTTTCGTGAACCATGGTCAGCCCTCCCCGATCAGCTTGCGAATTTTGGCCACTGCGACGATATGCGTGAGAATCGCGAACGTTTCCTCACCTAGCGGCGTACCCCCCCGTGTTTCAACCCAATGCGCCCATGCATCGGTTATGGACAGCGAGCGGCAGCAGGCATGGATTTGCAACACGCCGTCTTTAACCGAACCGACAAAACGATAGCCATCGCTGCGTTGGCCACCGTCAACTAGGCAAGTACCGCTCAAGTCCGCGTGGCTCAAGTCCGCGCCGATCAAGTCCGCGCCGAGCAAGTCCGCGCGGCTCAGGTCCGCACTGCACAAGCCCGCGCC
>JBBATT010000423.1:0-2047 GCA_040398605.1 Chakrabartia sp. | reverse complement strand
AAGGTGATCCCAAGATCAACCATCAGCCATTTGCCCTGGCAGCCATAGAGATTGACGTTCATGCCAATCTCGTCCGACCCGCCTAGGGCGAGGAAAAGTAATTCGTTTTTCGGGTGAGTCATTCCCTGCCTTCGCGGCGCGCGTAGAGAATGGCAAGGCCCCTGAGAGTCAAATCACCATCAATCGCATCAAACAGATGGGCATGTTGCTGGAAAAGCGGCGCAAGGCCGCCGGTTGCAACGACTTTCACCGGCTTGCTGATTTGTGCCTTCATGCGGGTGATGAGCCCTTCAATCATGGCGACATAGCCGAAATAGATGCCAATGAGCATTTGGCTCTCGGTCGTACGGCCGATAACGTTGTCCGTTGCGGGGGCCTCTATGGCGATACGGGGGAGCTTTGCGGCGGCCCCCACCAACGCATCGAGCGAGAGATTGATGCCCGGCGCGATGATACCGCCATGATAAGCGCCTGTCGCGCCGATATGATCCACCGTCGTTGCTGTCCCAAAGCTGATGACAATCAGCTCGCCGTCATGCCCCGCATGCGCAGCGGTCGCATTGCAGGCGCGGTCTGCCCCCACATTCTGCGGCTCATCCACGTCCAACTCCAGCCCCCAAGGCACACGCCCGCGCCCGGCCACCAGTGCTTCCAGCCCGAAATATTTGGACGACAGCACCTGCAGATTGTGGAGGGCGCGCGGCACAACCGTGGAGATGATGACATCTGTCACGTCGCTGCGCTTATAGCCCTCAAGCTCTAGCAACTGCAGCAGCCAGACGGCATATTCATCGCCGGTCCGCCGCGCATCCGTCGCGATACGCCAGCGGGCGGAAATCTCCAGCCCGTCAAACAGCGCAAACTTGATATTGGTATTGCCGGCGTCAATCGCGAGCAGCATCCGCCCCACCCTCTTCCATTTAGATTAGGAATATATCGCCTGCGTGAATGGCACGGATGGTGCCATCCGCCAAGCGCAGCATCAAGGCCCCGTCGTCGGCAAGGCCATCGAACAGGCCGTTCGTGACCGACCCGTCAGGCGCGTTGACGCTGAGCGCCGTACCCTTGGGATGCGCCCGTGCGACCCAAGCCTGACGCAGCACAATCAACCCTTCGCTGCGCCAATTTGCAAGCCTGCCGTCCAACCGGTCGGCCAGAATAATTTGGAAGTCCGCCGGATCTGGCACCGGGGCGCCAAGCGCCGACAGGCTTGTGACCTTGCGGGCCAAGCCTTCGGGATGAAAGGCAAGGTTGACACCGATGCCGATAACCACCGCGTCCCCCGTCCGTTCCAGCAGGATGCCCGAGAGTTTTGCGCCTTCGACCATGATGTCGTTGGGCCATTTGATCTGGAAAGGAACGTCCGGTGCCAAAAAAACGAGCGCGTCATGCAAGGCGACCGCTGCGACCAGAGCGAGCGTCGCTGGCGGCGGGTCTCCCGCGCGCAGGCCCACCAATGTGCTGCCGTAGAAGTTACCAACGGGCGACTGCCAGTCGCGCCCCATCCGGCCCTTGCCCGCCGTTTGCCGGTCTGCCCGCAACCAGAGCCCATCGGGAGACCCGGCTTCGGCCAGTACCGACAGGTCAGCATTGGTCGAACCAGTCTGGGCGACCGCGCGGAACCGTTCGCTCAGAACAGCGCCTTTGCGGCCACGGCCGAAGCGGCCCCCAGCATCGGGATAGCGAGATAGCCCAGTGGTGAGACGGCAAGCGCGGTCAGTGCGATGACGCCGCTTTCCACATAGCTGCCGACCGGGTGATAGGCTTCAGCGGGTTCATCAAAATACATGATCTTGACGATCTTGAGATAGTAGAACGCACCAATGGTCGAGGCGGCAATACCAATGACGGCCAGCGGCATCAGGCCCGCTGCAACCGCTGCATCAAACACCACGAACTTCGCCCAGAAGCCAAGCAAAGGCGGGATGCCAGCCAGTGAGAACATGAAGATCGCAATCGCCGCTGCAAGTGCCGGCTGGCGACGCGATAGACCGGCCAAGCTGGCAATGTCCTCAACATGATGGCCATCGGCGCTGCGCATCTGAAG
>JBBATT010000422.1:0-2051 GCA_040398605.1 Chakrabartia sp. | reverse complement strand
GTATATTCACACGCAAGCCCCAAATATAGGCTTTTTACGAAAACTGGGGTAATGCCTCTATTGTGAAACCCCTCGCTTTGCCCACATAGGGGCCAAACGAATCCTGTGGAATGGAGAATGAAGTGGCGACGATGGGCCTTACCACCGACGAGCAAAAAGCCGTTGAGCAATTCCGGAACGACGTAGTTACGCCGTCGATGGACAAATTGGTGATACTGGATTTCTGGGCCGAATGGTGCGGCCCATGCAAGCAGTTGACGCCAATATTGGAAAAGGTTGCGGCAGAATATGCAGATCGCGGCGTCGTTTTGGCCAAGGTCAATGTCGACGAAAATAAGTTCATCGCGTCCCAGTTTCAGGTGCGTTCGATTCCCACCGTCTATGCCATTTTTCAGGGACAGCCCATTGCGGACCTGTCGCCAGCACGCACAGAGCCGCAATTGAAGCAAATGCTGGACCAGCTACTTGAGAAACTGCCGATATCGGCAGGGCCGGTAGCTGATGACCCCACAGCCGCCCTTCTGCCGCTGATGGAAGCCGCAGAAGATCTTTTGGCGCATGACGGTGCAGAGCAGGCTTATGGGCTGTTTGCAGAGGCGCTGACGATATCGCCCGAGCATCCCGGGGCATTGTCGGGCCTTATCCGGACTCTGGCCGCTATTGGCCGTCTGGAAGAGGCACAGGCGGTTTATGACAGCCTGAGCGAAGAACTGCGGGGCGATCCTGCGTTGGAAAAGGCGGGTTCGATATTGAGCATTGCCGCTGCTGCTGTCCCGCCGGAAGAACTGGCCGGTTTGAAAGCAGCCGTTGATGCAGCGCCCGAAGACCATCAAGCACGGCTGGATCTTGCAAATGCCTTAATAGCCGCCGGTGACCGCGATGGCGCAGCCGAAGCGCTGCTGCATATCATTGCCGCCGACCGCGAATGGAATGAAGGCGCGGCAAAGGCACGGCTTTTGGAAATATTCGCCGTCATTGGTCTTGAGGACCCATGGGTGTCGGCAACACGCCGCAAATTGTCTGCGATCTTGTTCGGATGACCACACGCCGTATCTCGGTTTTCCCACTTACTGGGGCCATTATTTTTCCGGGCATGCAATTGCCGCTGCATATTTTTGAACCACGCTACCGTGACCTTGTCGGCGATTCGCTGGCGCGTGACCGCAAAATCGGCATGATCCAGCCAAAGGGTCAGGGCACCAACCCGCCGCTGTTCACCGTCGGCTGTCTTGCACGCATCCACGATGTGGAGGCGCTCGACGATGGCAGGTACAATATCATTCTGGAAGGCGTGCAGCGCTTTTCGATTGTGCATGAGCTGAATGTCACGACCAGCTTTCGACAGGTCGAAGCCGAGCTTTGGGAAGAAGACGAAATGGGCGACGCCCTATCGCTGGCGGAACGTGCCTCACTCGAAATCGAATCGCGCCGCTTTGCTGAAGCGCAGGGCTATAGTGTCGATTGGAGTGCGGTGTCGCAGCTGGATGATTATTCGTTGGTCAATGCCATCGCCCAAATCGCGCCATTTGATTATGCCGCCAAACAGGCATTGTTGGAGGCGCGGGGCTTATCAGACCGCGCAGATACTATTGTTCAACTGATGCAGTTTTTCGGGCGCCATGACGGATCGGACGACCGGGTAACGCTGCAATAATCAGCCAACGAAGCTTGCGCGCAATCCATCAATAACAAACTGCGCCGCAAGCGCCCCCAGCAGCACGCCCAGAAGACGTGTGATGACAGCCTCTGCATTGGCGCCAAGCACCCGCATGATCGGGCCAGCGGCCAAAAGCGCGAGCAGGGTCAGAACCAACACGGTGGCAAGTGCACCAAGGATCACGCTTGCGCGATCAATGCCGCTATTTTGCGACATGAGCAGCATGACCGATGCGATGGAGCCTGGTCCGGCAATCATCGGCATGGCCATGGGAAAGACCGAGACGTCTTCGATTTCGGGGGTGTCGAGGATTTTCTGCGCGCGTTCTTCCCGGCGTTCCGTGCGCTTTTCAAAAACCATGTCGATGGCGATGAGGAACAGCATGATACCGCCA
>JBBATT010000421.1:0-2077 GCA_040398605.1 Chakrabartia sp. | reverse complement strand
GAAAAACCATAGACCACGCTAGGGCTTGTGGTCATCACGACATCGTGGACCGGGCGGCTTTTCTCAACCTATGATGTGGGTCCGGCTTTTCAGCAGCCGGACCCACCGGGGGAATTCATGACATCCATCGAACGCCCTGCCTTGCCCGCGGGGCTGCCCGCATGCGTACAATACATCAACTTCAAAATCGTTCCAAATAATCGAGGCGGCACCGATAAGCTGCCGCTTGACCGGGCTGGCGCCGTCATTGACGCCCACGACCGGCGTTATTGGATCGATGCGGCCACAGCTTGGGGTTCGCCGTTCAATACGCACGGTATCGGCTGGCTGGTAACACCCGGATGGTTCGTCATCGATCTGGACGGCTGTCTCGTAAACGGCGCGTGGTCGCCGCTCGCTGTCGAAATCCTCCAGGCATTCCACGGCGCCTATGTGGATGTCACGCCATCGGGGCGGGGGCTTCGCATTATCGCCCGTGGTGAACTCCCTGACGGCCACAGGTGCCGGTTCGCGGGCGGTGAGGTCTACAGCCTACAGCGGTTCGTGACGATCACCGGCACGCATGCGCGTGGCGATGCTGCGTGGGATGCCTCGCACCTCATCGGCTGGCTGGTGGAACGCTTGGGGCTGGCTGTCGATCCGCTACCTCCGTTGGCCGACGAAGGGCGCGATCCGCTGTGGAGCGGACCCGAAGATGATGACGCGCTGATTGCGCTGATGCTGCGCCAGCAACCCACAGGGGCCGCGCAGGCGTTCGGCGACAAACCGACGATGCGCCAGAAGTGGGATATGGACCTGGCCGCCCTGACCCGCGGGTGGCCCGCTGAAGGCCGGTCGGACGGGCTGACGTTCGATCATAGCGCGGTCGACATGGCCGTTATGTCCGACCTGGCTTATTACACAGGCCGTGATATCGAACGCATGCAACGGCTGTTCATCCGTTGGCCGGGCTATCGTGCGTGGAAATATGCCAACCGGCGCGGCTACCACATCGGCCGAGTCCTGCGCCGCGCCATGAACAACAAGCACGTGCTCGGCGATAGGCAAGCCCTGACGGTAGGCACAGCCGCACCAGACGGCGCAGAACACGCGCCAGCGACGCACGGGCTGTTCCTCGCCTACCTGCCAGACCGGACCTATTACCACCGCCCTACGGGGGCATTCTGGCCGGCTGGCAGTGTGGACGACATGCTTGGTAAGGTCGACCTGCCCGGCGCCGTGGACGCGGGTGGCATGCCGCTGAAGGTCAAGGCGACGAAGTTTCTCGCGATCCACCAACGCATTGATCAGCGCACATGGTTTCCGGGTGCGGGTGAGATCATCGACGGGTATGTGATGCGCGATGGCGTGTGGGTCGCGCAGCCAGGTTGCCGCGTGTTGAACACCTATCGGGCGCCGACACCGCCACAGCCTGTGGCCGGATACGATGCCGAGCCATGGCTTGCGCATATCCGGTTCGTCTATCCGCAGCATGCCGAAACGATTCTTGATTGGATGGCGCATGCGGCGCAGCAGCCGATGGTTAAGCTGAATTGGGCGCTGGTTATGGGTGGCAGCCAGGGCATCGGCAAAGACAGCATGCTGGCGCCGCTGCATCGGGCGGTCGGCGAGTGGAATTGGCGAGAGACGACACCCGAAACGATCCTCACCAGCCAGTTCAACGAATATCTGGTGTGCCGCGTATTGCGCATCAACGAGGCGAAGGACACCGGGGGCGAATCCCGGTTTCAGTTCTATGACAAAACGAAAACGATCATCACGGCGCCGCCTGTCGTCCACAGCATCAACGCCAAAAACCAGCGACCGTTTCAGGTCCATAATCTGAACGCAACGATCATCACCACGAACTATCGAACCGGCGGGCTGTACCTGCCAGCCGATGACCGCCGGCATTATGTGATGTTTTCCGATGTGGTGCGATCGGCGTTTCCTGAATCGTATTGGTCCGCGTTCTGGCGGTGGATGGATGCCGGCGGCCTTGAGGCGTGCGCAGCGTTCCTCATGTCACGCGACATCAGCCGATTCGATCCTAAGGCACCACCAGTTCAGACGCCTGAATTTTGGGAGATGGTTGAAG
>JBBATT010000420.1:0-2089 GCA_040398605.1 Chakrabartia sp. | reverse complement strand
CAAGCCTATCGCGCGATGAAGCCTGTCTTCCGCACCGTGATGGAGGCCGATGGCCGCGCCACTGTGTCGGTCGACCGCATCGATCAGTCGACGACCAAGCCCGTGAAACGACACGACCCCAATCATCCGCTCGCCGATGGCAATGGGGATGTCTGGGAAGCTGCTGTCGATGGTGCGGCGGAACTGGTCGAGATGATCGAGACGTCCCGACATTATCAAAACAACGTTCAGGTTCTGCAGACGGCCAAGGGCCTGATGCTCGACACATTGAGGATTGGCCAATGACGACAATAACAAATGTTGCGACCACATCGGGCAAGAGCACCGTGGCCGCTCAGTCACAGCTCAATCAGACGGATTTTCTCCGCCTGATGACCGAACAGCTCAAGCAGCAGGACCCGACCAACCCGGCGGACCCTGCAGAAATGGCTGCTCAGATGGCGCAGTTCGCCAGTTCGACCGGCATTTCGGAAATGAACAACTCGCTGAAGGAAATCGCAGATCTCGTCGCGAGCCAGACTATCCTTCTCAAATCCATTCAGGCCGCCACCGCGCAGACGGCTGCCCAAACAAAGGTCGCTTAACATGTCTTTCTATACCTCCATTTCCGGCACCAAGGGTGCGCAGGCCGACATTGCGGCCATTTCCAACAACCTTGCCAACGCGCAGACCACGGGCTTCAAACGGAGCCGCGTTGAATTTGGTGATTTGTTTGCGGCGGCGCCGACCCAAACGGCGCGTGAAGTGGCCGGGCAGGGCGTCCGCGTCATGGCGATCATGCAGCAGTTCAGCCAAGGCACGCTCGCCACGACGGACAAGGCGCTTGACCTTGGTGTTGCCGGAGACGGCTTCTTCGTTGTGCAGAGCGCACCGCCGACCAGCGATATCACCTACACCCGTGCCGGTGCGTTCAACATCGACGCCAATCGCTTCGTTGTCGACACGCTTGGGTCGCGGCTTCAGGTCTTGCCGGTCGACGCGCAGGGCCAGGTTACCGGCACGACGCTCAGCGATTTCAACGTCCCCACGGTGTCGCCGACAAATCCCAACGCGGCGCTGGTCAGCGTCACCATCGCCCTTGATGGTCTGGCCAAGGCCAGCTTTTCCGATGGCACAACCCAGAATATCGGCAAGATCGCGCTGGCTAACTTCAACTCGCTGGAAGGCTTGCGACCGATTGGGGATGCCCATTGGCGCCCGACCGATTTCAGTGGCCCTGCGACGATTGGGGAAGCCTCAACCGGGTCGCTCGGGGAAATCCGTGCGGGAACGCTGGAACGCGCCAACGTTGAGGTCACCGAAGAAATGGTCGCCCTTATCGCCGCGCAGCGCAACTTTCAGGCAAATGCCAAAGCTCTCGATGCGGAATCGAACATGAGCCAAGCAATCATGCAGGCCTTCTGAGGTAGACCATGGACCGCCTGATCTACAACAGCCTGTCGGCGCTGAAGGGGGCCGCTGCCAAGCAGGCAGCGACCGCCAATAATCTCGCCAACGCCTCGACGCCGGGCTTCAAATCCGACCTGTCCGAAGCACAGGCGCTGTGGCTCAGGGGACAAAGTCTCGATAGCCGTGCGGCCATGTCTCAAGAAGTCGTGTCGGCTGATCTGCGGGCAGGGGTGGTGGTCTCAACCGGTCGCGCACTTGATGTGGCGATAGAGAATGACGCGCTGTTTTCGGTCCAGTCTCCGTCCGGCGAGGAAGCCTATACGCGGCGCGGCGATTTTCAACTGTCGGACAGCGGTTTGTTGACCACAGGCGACGGCCGGCCGGTCCTTGGCCAACAGGGGCCGATTACGTTGCCACCCGCGGACAGCGTCTCCATCGACACGCAGGGCCGTGTGTCCATCATCCCTGCAGGGGGCGATCCGACACAGCCGCAGGAAGTGGACCGGCTCAAGCTTGTTTCCCCCGCAGGCATCGGCGCGACCAAGGGTCTGGACGGCCTGTTCCGCGCCTCGACGGGCGATGCACTGCCAACTGATCCGGATGCGCGTGTGCGCACCGGCCATCTCGAATCCTCAAACGTCTCCTCCACGCAAGCTTTGGTCGACATGATTGAAGCCAGCCGGTCGTGGGACGTTCAACT
>JBBATT010000419.1:0-2096 GCA_040398605.1 Chakrabartia sp. | reverse complement strand
TATGCGCAAAGGCAATGGGGCGTTCGATGCTTCCGGTTGCCAGAATGACCTGACCCGCGCGAACGTGCCAGAGCCGCTGGGTTACACCACTTGGCGGCACTTCACCGGGTTCGGCCAGACGCTGGGTTAGCGTGACGAGATCATGCTCCCAATAGCCGGACGCCGTTGTGCGGCTGAGGATACGGCCACCGGCTGCGCGAATACGGGCAGCGGTTGCTTCGACCCAAGCGCTGTCCAGCTCCTGCGGGTCACGGACAAGCGACGCCCCGAGAATGCTGTCCTGCTCAACAAGGATGACGCGCTTGCCAGCTTCGGCCTGTTTGAGTGCAGCCTGCAAGCCTGCAGGGCCTGCGCCGACCACGAGCACGTCGCAAAATGCCGCGCGCTGACTGAAACGGTCTGGGTCTGCCTTGGTGGGGGCGTTGCCGAGACCGGCCGCCTTGCGGATGAAATATTCATAGAACATCCACCGCTTGGCCGAGCCAAAGAAGGTTTTGTAGTAAAAACCAGCGCCAAGCATCGGCGCTGCAAGGCTGAACACCGCGCCCACGTCAAAGCTCAGATTGGGCCAGCGGTTCTGGCTGCGGGCGATGAGGCCGTCATAGACGAACACGTCGGTCGCCCGCGTATTGGGTTCCGCCCGTCCGCCTTCGCCAACTGTCACGAGCGCATTGGGTTCTTCAATGCCCGCTGTCATGATGCCGCGTGGGCGGTGATATTTGAAGCTGCGCCCGACAAGGCCGACGCCATTGGCCAGCAAGGCTGCGGCGAGCGTATCTCCTGCGCGTGCTTTGTAGGTCTTGCCGTCAAAGCTGAAGCTGATTGTTGCGCCGCTGGGCGCGCGCATAGGTCCGCTCATGGCAGGGCCTCCGGTCCGACAGCCCGTGTGGCCGAAATCTCATTTGTAACGCGGTGGCGGGTCATGACCAGCCAAGCCCGGCAGCCATAAGTGTGGCGCCAGATTTCCTCATCTACGCCGCGTGGATTGGTGCGAGAGAAGAGAGCAGCCATCGCCTGCTCAGGCGCAGCATCCAGCGGCACAACGGAATCGACCGTGCGTTCATAGATGAATTCGGATTGCGCCCGTGGGCCGCAATGGGGACAAGTGATCTGCATCATTAGCGCCAAGCCCTCATCGACTATTCGGCATGGGGCCGCTCCCCGTTTCATCAATGGTTGCGCCGCGTTCAAACCGGTCGAGCGAGAAGGGGGCGTTGAGCGGGTGTGGCTTGCCCGTCGCCAGTGTGTGGGCATAGGTCCAGCCGGATGCAGGCGTCGCCTTAAAGCCACCATAGCACCAGCCGCCATTGATATAGAGGTTGGGCACGGGCGTTTCGCCAATGATGGGCGCACCATCAAAGCTCATATCAGTCACCCCGCTCCAGGTGCGCACCATCCGCAGGCGGGAGAGGGCGGGCACAAGGGCAAGGCCCTGCGCGACAGCGCCTTCCATGACCATGGGGTGGCCGCGCTGGGCGTAGCTGGGCCAGTTGTCAGGGTCTCCGCCAAAGACGATGCCACCCTTGTCCGACTGGCTGATATAGCAATGTAGCGATTGTGACATGATCACGCTGTTGATCATCGGCTTCACGCCTTCGGTCACCATCGCCTGCAGGGTTTGGGATTCCACCGGAAGTTTCAGCCCCGCCATCGCCGCGACATGGCCGCTATGGCCCGCCACGCAAATGCCAACGCGTCCAGCACCGATCCGGCCACGCGTCGTTTCGACGCCCACGACGGCATTGCCATCGCGCACAAAGCCTATGACTTCGCACTTCTGGATGATGTCGACGCCAAGGCTATCTGCTCCGCGCGCATAGCCCCAGGCCACAGCGTCATGCCGGGCAGAGCCGCCGCGCCGCTGGATCAGACCGCCCTGAATGGGGAAGCGCGCGTCGCGCGACATATCGAGCAACGGCTCCAGCTTGGCGACTTCATCCCGCGTCATCAGGTCAGCATCGATGCCATCGCAGCGCATAGCGTCGCCGCGTTCGGCCAGCTTGACCATGTCAGCATCGCTATGGCCGAGGAACATGGCCCCACGCGGGCTGAACATGACGTTGTAGTTGAGATCGTCGCTGAGGCCGTGCCACAGC
>JBBATT010000418.1:0-2106 GCA_040398605.1 Chakrabartia sp. | reverse complement strand
TACCGGCGGCCTAAAGCGGATGACGACGGGCGTTGTTTTTCCCAGCGGCTATCAGAGCCACGCCGCGACAGAGACTTGTCCCGGCCATGCGACGATCCTGAGTGGCCTCCGCCCTGGACGTGCAGGCATTGCGGCGAATGACTGGTTTGGCATGCGCGGGGAGAAGTTTGATGAAATCTACTGCGTCGAAGACGAGGATGTCGCGGGTTCGACGCATGACAATTACACGGTCTCGCTCAAGCATCTGAGCGAAGAGTGGAGCACGCTTGGCGACCGGTTGAAATCTCTGCCCGGCAGCAAGACGCGCGTTTTTGCTGTGTCCGGCAAAGATCGTGGCGCGACGCTGATGGCGGGGCGCAAGGCGGATCAGGTCTTATGGTATGACTGGCGGGCAAGGGGCTTCACGACCTATGCCAAGGCGGACCTGCGCGCTGCTGACGCGGCCGTGCCTGCGTTAAAGGCGGTCAACGCGCGCATCGCCCAGTGGCTGGCCAAGCCGGTTATTCCGCCATTGCCCGCCGTCTGTGCGGACAAGATAAACCCCATTGCGATTGGCAGTCTGACCGTGGGTGACGGGGCAGAAGACGGCCCGCGCATGGACAAGCCCGACAACACTGCCAAGGATTTCCGCTATACCCGCACCATGGATAGCGTGACGCTCGACCTGGCGGACAGCATGGTCTCAGCAAATGGGTTGGGGCGTGGCCCTGGCACCGATGTTCTGGCGATTAGCTTGTCAGGCACAGATTATATCGGCCACGCTTATGGCACCGAAGGGCCAGAGATGTGCGGGCAGATGGTGTCGCTCGACGCACGGCTCGGCCGCTTCTTTGCGGCACTTGACCGGCAGAAGATTGATTATGTCGTGGCGCTAACGGCGGACCATGGTGGCTTTGACGCGCCGGAACGGCATGCTGTCCATGCCTGGCCTGCGGCAGATCGAGCCTCGCTGATGCTCGCCTCCCAAAACCTTTCGGCCATGCTCGCCAAACAATTTGGATGGTCAGGTCTCCTCGTTGATAACCGGTCGCTTGGGGGGGATTATTGGTTCACGCCTGCGGTGCCGGGCAACCGCCGGATCGAGGCGGCGGCATGGTTGAAGGCAGACGTTGAAAAGCAGATGGCCGGCCAGATTGCGGCGGTGTTCACCAAAGCCGAAATCGCTGAACTGCCGCTGCCAACAGGCAACCCTGCCCTCTGGTCGCTGGCGCAGCGCGTTCGGGCCTCTTTTGTGCCAGATCGTTCGGGCGACATCTATGTGGTCTTGCGCAACGGGCAGCAGCCGGTACCGGCCGGGATTCGCGGGGCCGTCGCCACGCATGGCAGCCCGTGGGATTATGATCGCCGCGTGCCGATCCTGTTCTGGCGCAAGGGCATGGTGCCCTTTGAGCAACCTCAGCCGGTAGAAACGATTGATATCCTGCCAACGCTCGGCAGCCTCATCGGGCTCAGCGTTCCGGCAGAGTCCGTGGACGGACGCTGTCTTGATCTGGACGCCGGGCCTAATAGCACCTGCAAGTAAGGGGCGATGCCCTAGCGCTGGTCGTAAGGCTTGAGCCCCGCGCCCAGCTGATTGCCGGTCAGCCGGATGGCCTCATGCGTCCAGTCTGCGACGAAGGTGGATGTGCGCTGGACGCCCGGCGCAATCGACGCGCGGTTGGCGGAGATGGTGAGGCCTGCGGACGGGTTGTTGATGGTTTCCGCCCCCACCGCGATAAAGGCGGAGTAGTTTTCCTTGCTGCGGCCCTGCACGAATTCATTATGCGTGATCGTCCCGACGGAGCCTGCGGGCAGGTCGATCATATAGTTGGTTTCTGATCCGCGCGTATCGTCAAAGCTGCTGTCGCTAATGTCGGTGCGGGCCGCCCTGCTCTTCACATAATGGCCGCCCGTGCCGCGTTCAAAGCGGGATCGGGTGATGATGAGCCGCGCATTGTCGTTCACATAGATGGAGTGCGAGCACATCCCGTCCGGACATCCGCCAAGTCCGGAAAAGGTTGACCGGTCGATCGAGATTGTCGCTGCCCGATCATTATTGGTGAGGATGCCCTGTTCCGAATTGCGGAACACTGTGTTGACAACGGTCAAATTCCCCTTGTCCAGCCG
>JBBATT010000417.1:0-2108 GCA_040398605.1 Chakrabartia sp. | reverse complement strand
GCGCGGTGGCGTTCAGGCGCACAAAGCGCGTGTCCACGGGCAGGCCCCAGCTCTCGATGGTCTTGATCACCTCAAACTGCGTCTCGCCCGGCAAAGCCGGCGCCTCGCCCCAGCCATGGGCCAAGAAGCGCAAGGGACGTGCGGCTGTGATCTTTGCGTCCTTCTGACGCAGCGAACCCGCCGCTGCATTGCGCGGATTGGCGAAGAGCTTTGTCCCCTCCGCCTCAGCGCGCGCGTTGATCGCCTCAAAGTCGGCCTTGGCCATATAGACTTCGCCGCGCACCTCGAACACGTCGGGGATATTGCCGGTGATCTGCTGCGGAATGTCCGCGATGGTCCGCACATTTGCGGTCACATCCTCACCCACTTGCCCGTCGCCGCGCGTTGCCGCCATCACCAGCGTGCCGCCTTCATAACGCAGCGAACAGGACAGGCCGTCAATCTTGGGTTCCGCCGTTAAGGCGACCTCGGCATCGTCCGCAAGATTGAGGAAGCGCCGCACCCGCCCAACAAAGTCCGCCACATCCTCATCCGCAAAAGCATTGTCGAGGCTGAGCATCGGCTTGGCATGTGTGATCTTTGTCAGATGCCCGGCAGGCGCTGCGCCGACGAGCTTATTGGGGCTGTCAGCGCGGATGAGATGCGGAAACTGCGCCTCAAGCGCGTTATTCTCGCGAACCAGCGCATCATAATCCGCATCCGAAATCTCGGGCGCATCTTGGGTGTGATAGAGCCGATTGTGCTTCGCGATCTCTTTGGCAAGGCGCATCAAACGATTGGCGGCGTCGGCTTCCGACATATCAAACATGTCGCTCACGCCGCCTCCAACAGCCGTTCTGCCTGAGCGCGGGCCTCATCCGTCACCTGCGCACCGGAGAGCATGCGGGCGATCTCCTCACGGCGTTCGGCGTCATCGAGCTGGCGGACGCTGGTGCGCGTGACGGTGCCTTCCGAGGCTTTGGCGATCATGAGGTGCGCTGCCCCACGCGCAGCGACCTGCGGGCTGTGCGTGACGACGAGCAACTGCGTCTTCTGCGCAAGCCGTGCCAGACGTTCGCCGATGGCCGAGGCCACAGCCCCGCCCACGCCGCGATCAATCTCATCAAAGATCATCGTGCCTGCCGCGCCAACTTCCGCAAGCGCGACTTTGAGCGCGAGGATGAAGCGGGAGAGTTCGCCACCTGAGGCGATCTTGATGAGCGGCGCAAAGGGCGCACCGGGGTTGGTCGACACCATGAATTCCACCCGGTCCATGCCAGATGGCCCCCATTGCGCCTCGGGCAGTTCTTCCACCAGCGTCTGGAACCGCGCGGAATCGAGCTTGAGCGGCACGAGCTCCGTCGCAACCGCAATATCGAGCCGCCCTGCCGCCTCACGCCGCTTGGCCGCAAGGTCGCGCGCTGCCGCCTCATAGGTTGTGCGGGCCGCAGCAAGAGCTGCCTCCAGCTTTGCCAGGCCTTCGCCGCCTGCTTCAATGGCATCAAGCTTGGTTGATAACTCCATCGTCAATTCGGCCAGCGCCTCGGGCTGGACGCGGTGCTTGCGGGCAAGCGCACGCAGATCAAACAGCCGTGTCTCATCCGCCTCCAGCGACGCTGGGTCGAACGACAAGGCATGGCCCGCCTCGCGCAATTTGTCTTCCGCCATCCCGCTTTCGATGATGGCCCGATCCACCGCTGCCAATGCTTCGGCAAGCGTCGGATGATCTTCTGAAATGCGGTCCAATATCCGTGCGGCCTGCCGCAATTGGGAAAGCGCGCCGTCGCTGCCCTCAACCAACTCAGTGATGGCAGCGAGTTCGGCCGCGATCTTTTCCCCGCGCTGCATCAGGGCGCGGCGGCCCGCCAGATCTTCCTCTTCGCCGGGCTGAGGATCAAACGCCTTCAGTTCCGCCACAGCATGGGCCAGCCATTCCCGGTCCCGCTCGGCATCTTCCAACGCCTGCCGCGCGCTCGCCAGCGTCGCCTCGGCATTGCGCCAGGCGGCGTGCGAGAGCCGGACTGCGGCAGTATCCGCCCGCGCAAAGCTGTCGAGCAGATCACGGTGGCCCTTGGGATTGATCAACCCGCGATCATCATGTTGGCCATGAATTTCCACCAGCGATCCGC
>JBBATT010000416.1:0-2149 GCA_040398605.1 Chakrabartia sp. | reverse complement strand
GTCGGTGTCGATCGACACCGACGATGTGTACGAGCAGGCCCAGCAGTTCATGGCCCACGTCATGCCCGAGCACGCCGCCCGCGTCAAGCGCTACCGTGACGACGCGCCGCTGTTCTCGCGCTTCCAGATTGAGCACCAGATTGAATCGGCCTATGCACGCACGGTGAACCTGCCTTCAGGCGGCGCGATCGTGATCGACCACACCGAGGCGCTGGTATCGGTAGACGTCAACTCGGCGCGCGCCATCAAAGGCGGCGACATCGAAGAAACCGCGACCCGCACCAATTTGGAAGCCGCCGACGAAGTGGCCCGCCAAATGCGCTTGCGCGACTTGGGCGGCCTGATCGTCATCGACTTCATTGACATGGACGAAAGCCGCAACCGCCGTGACGTGGAAAACCGCTTGCGCGAAGCCTTGCGCCACGACCGCGCCCGCGTGCAATTTGGCACCATCAGCAAATTCGGTTTGATGGAAATGAGCCGCCAACGCCTGCGCCCTGCGCTGAGCGAAGGTGCTTCCATTCCTTGCCCACGCTGCGGTGGCTCAGGCCACGTGCGTGACACCGAGAGCTCGGCCCTGCAAATCTTGCGCATCATCCAAGAAGAAGCGATGAAGGACAACACGGCTGCCGTTTACGCCCAAGTGCCGGTGGAAGTGGCGTCGTTCTTGTTGAACGAGAAGCGCACTGAAATTGCCAAGATTGAAATCCAACAACGCTTGAACGTGTTGCTCGTGCCGAACAAGACACTGGAAACACCGAACTACAAGTTGGAACGCTTGAAGCACGACGACCCACGCCTCGACCGCGTGGAAGCGAGCTACAAAATGGCCGAGGAATTTGAAGACCCGACCGCCGTGACACGCCGCTCACAAGAGCCGACCAACAAGCAAACACCCGTCATCAAAGGCGTGTTGCCAGATGCGCCTGCACCCGCGCACTTGCCTAAGCCAGCAGCGCCCGCCAAAGCCCCTGCCCAGGCCCGCAGCCCCAAGCCCGTTGCCAAACCAGCCGAAGCCAAGACTGGCGTGTGGGGCTGGTTCACAGGCTTGTTCAGCAGCAACGCAGAGGACAAAGCCAAGCCAGCCATCGATGACAAAAAGCCCACTGAGCGCGCAGAGCGCGGTGAGCGTCGCGATGGTCGAAGCGCCAATGGCCGAGGCGGCCGGGGTACGCGCGGAGGCCGCACAGGTGAACGCGCCGAGCGTGGTGAGCGCTCCGAGCGCAACGCCGAAGCGGTTGAGACCCGTGGCGAACGCCCCGCACGCGGTGAACGCGCCGAGCGAGGCGAAGCAGGTCGCAGCGAGGGAGGTCGCGACAGCCGTGGCCCACGCCAAGATCGCAACCGCGGTGGCCGCGGCGAAGGCCGAAATGCTGAAGCGCGTCAAGCTGACGGCCAAGCAGCCCTTGACCTCAACGCCACACCCGAAGCCCAAGCCGAGGCTCGAGCCAAAGCTCGCAACGAACGCATGGCGCGCGAAGACCGCGCTGAGAGCCAGGAAGGCGGCAACGACTCGCAAGAGGCGCGTGGCGAACGTGCTGAACGCCCCGAACGAGGTGAAGGCGGTCAAGGCCGTCGCGAACGCAGCCCACGCGGCGAACGCAACGAAGGTCGCCGCGAACGCGCGCCTCGCTTGGACGAAAACGGCAATCCCGAGGTCTTGCCACTCGACAACGCCGCTGGTAGTGAAGGCCAAGCCCCACAAACCGATGACGGTGGCGAGCGTCGTGAGCGCCGCTCACGCGACCGCTACGGCCGTGACCGCCGTGAGCGTGGCGACCGTGCACCGCGTGAAGACGGTGCTGCAGACCATGGCGACCATGGCCAAACTGCTGAGCACAATCGCCCTGCGGATGACCAGGCCTCACACGAACACGCCCAGCAAGAGTCTCGTGAGCCACGACAGCCGCGTGAACCTCGCGAGCCCCGCGAACCGCGTGGTGAGCGTCAAGAACGCAACGAGCGCTCTGAGCGTAGCGACCGCACACCACGTCGTGCCGCGACTGAAGAAGCGCAGCCCGCAGCAGCCGTGGCGCAAGCCCCTGTTCGCCAAGGCATGCCGCCCATCCAAGCGTTCACCTTGCCATTGGCACAGATGCAAGCTGTGGCCCAAAGCAGCGGTTTGGAATGGGTCAATTCCAACCCAGAC
>JBBATT010000415.1:0-2157 GCA_040398605.1 Chakrabartia sp. | reverse complement strand
TCCAGAACTTTTGTCAGATCTCTCGGCATTATACGGCGCGACCCATTTGGTGGCGATGACTGGACTGGATCTCGATAATGCGCCGCCAGGTGGTCGGCTGGCGCGTATCACCCGACAGACTTTGCGCATCCTCACTCAGAAACCTGAGTTTGGCCGCTTGGTCTTTGATGTTGGGCTTCCAATCGATTTCCTCGAATCGAGACTGCGACAGCGGCTGAAAAGTGACCTTGCGCACGTTGTGGCAACTGGTCTGTATAAGGTTGCGGATATCGATGTTGCCGTCTCCAATGTTGCGGGTTCGTTCACCGGTTTCGCGCTTGATATCCACCGCGGCCTTCTATCCCCAGATAAAATTGACATCGCCACCGCCCAGATCCTTTTGAACCTTGGGATTGCCCCGGCTTTGGCTGACGTCGCAGCACACGAGCCCTTTGTATTTCCAGCTCCGCCAGCCTTTCCGATGCGCTGGCTCGCCCTGCCGGCTGTGTTTCGGCCCGACGATCATCAATAATCATGAACCGGCCCACCGGAACAGGCCAGACCATCGGCCGGCAAGAGCCCAATTTTGAAGCGGCCTTGCTCGGCACCAGCTTCAATGCGCAAGACCCCGGTCGTCGACCCGACCTGATCGTGCAGGCAAATGACGTCGACGATGTCATTGCCGCGGTAAAACGCGCCCGGGAGGAAGGCCTTAAAATCGGCATCTGTTCTGGCGGACATAGTTGGGCGCAGAACCATATCCGTGACGGCGGCATGATGCTCGATCTGTCCCGGCTCGGCGGCATCGCGATCAACGAAGCGGACGGCACGGCGATCATCGGGCCGGGCTGTCTGGCGGGGGAACTGAACGAAGCGCTGGCGAAACGCCACCTCTTCTTCCCCGTGGCGCATGCCTATACTGTCGGCATGGGCGGGTTCCTGCTGCAAGGCGGGTTTGGCTGGAACAGCCGGACCAATGGCCTTGCCTGCCAGAACGTGATCGGCATTGACGTTGTGCTGGCCGATGGCACGCTGGTCCATGCCAATGAGCAAGAGAATAGCGAGCTTCTTTGGGCCGCGCGCGGCGCAGGCCCCGGCTTTTTCGGGGTGGTGGTGCGCTTTCATTTGAAGCTGCACCCGCGTCCCAAATTTGTCGGTTTGAAGCTTCAGGTTTTCCGCATCCGGCATCTGGAGGGCGTCTTGGCTTGGGCAGACAGCGTCGGCCCCGATGTTTCCCCCGCCGTTGAGTTTCAAATGGTGTTCAACCGCAAGGCGCTCGGCATCTTTTCCCACGGTCTTGAAGTGATGGCGCCAGTCCTGACCGACAGTTGGCGCGCGGCGCGGGATGCGGTGGCCTTCATCGACAACGGTCCGCTGCGTCCCAAGGCCAGCCTGACCCTGCCGTTGATGCCCATGTCGCTCAACATGATGATGAAGACCGGGGAAAAGACGCTCTTTCTGCCCAATACGCGCTGGACGGCGGACAGTATGTGGATGAACGATCCTATAGACCCGCTGTTGCCTGCCCTGCGCCAAATTGCCGATAGCCAGCCCGCCGCCCCCAGCCATGCCTTGTGGCTCAACTGGAACCCGCCCGCATCGCGGCCGGACATGGCCTTCTCGCTCGAAGCGCGGACCTACCTTGCGCTTTATGGAGGCCTGCGCGGTAAGGCCGCTTCGCCTGCTGATGAGAGCTGGGCGACAGACCATATGCGCGCACTGCAGGCACATAGTGTCGGCATCCAGCTTGCCGACGAAAACCTAGGGCGCAGGCCCATGCCGTTCATGGCCCCGGACAATCTGGCGCGGCTCGACGCTTTGCGCGCCCGCTTTGATCCCGAAGGCCGGTTCAATCCATATATGGGACGCCCCTCATGAAAAGCAGCAAACCCATCGCCGGACGCTATCTCGGCTACCGCGCGGCGGACCATGCCCAGCCCTATGCCCGCTTCTTCAACCCTGAACTCGCACCGCTCTCCGCCCATGTCTGCGCCGCACTGGACCGGGGCGGCGTGCCAATTGATCTGCTGCCCGGGATCGACGGAGCCGCAGAGAACCTCTTTGGCGACACAGCAGTGCTCGAAGACGGCTGGGTCCTCACGCAAGACGGCGGGATGCGGGTCAGCGCGCGCACCGATATGCCCGGCGTCACACCCGCCATGGTGGACTGGTGGTTCG
>JBBATT010000414.1:0-2177 GCA_040398605.1 Chakrabartia sp. | reverse complement strand
CTATAAGGGCGTGTCCATCGTTCTGGTGGAAGCCGATCGTGACGGCTTTAAGCGCGGGCGCAACCTCGACAAGATTGGTTTGGATGCAGCCGACACGTCGGAGCTCTTCTTTGAAGATGTGCGCGTGCCGATTACCAACTGCCTTGGCGAAGAAGGCATGGGCTTCATCTACTTGATGACGGAACTGCCGCAGGAGCGCCTGTCGATCGCCATCGGCGCGCAGGCAGCGGCCCAGCGCACCTTTGACCAGACGGTTGAATTCGTGCGGGAACGCAAGGCCTTCGGGAAGCCGATCCTCGATTTCCAGAATACGCGCTTTGTGCTCGCTGATCTGAAGACCAAGCTGCAGGTTGGCTGGGCGCATATTGATTGGGCGCTCGCGCGTCACCTTAAGCGCGAACTGACCCCGGAAGAAGCCTCATCGGCCAAGCTTTGGCACACCGAATTGCAGGGTGAGATCGTCGACAAGTGCCTCCAACTGCATGGCGGCGCAGGCTTCATGAACGAATATCCGATTGCCAAGCAGTTCCGTGGCGCGCGCGTGACCCGCATTTTCGGCGGCACGAGCGAGATCATGAAGGAATTGATTGGCCGCAAACTCTAAAAAAAAGGGTCGCGCAGAGACGCAGAGATCGCAGAGGTTTGAGAGATGATTCCGTCTCTCTCTGCGTCCTTTGCGTCTTTGCGCGAAACTCTCCTTCTAAACCCCTAGCCAAATCAGTCCCGATCCGCGAAAAGCGCGCCATGCGTAAGGGTCATCGTCCATCAAAGCCGCCGTCAAATCGTCCACGTTTTTGGGGAAAGCACGCCGTTTATGCGGCGCTCGACAACCCGAACCGGGTATCCCGCAAATTATGGGCCACGCGTGAAGCCGCGTCGGCGATTGTCATTCCTGACGGGCTTACCGTCGCCTTTGCCGATGTGGCTGATCTGGGCCGCATGGTCCCTAACGATGCGCCGCATCAGGGCCTTGTGCTCGATGTCGATCCGCTGGAGGATGTCTGGCTGGACGATCTTCTGGCCGATGGTGCAAACGACACCCGTCCTATTTTGGTGCTCGATCAGGTTACAGACCCGCACAATGTCGGCGCGATCCTACGGTCTGCTGCCGCCTTCGATGCGCTTGGTATTGTGACGCAAGACCGGCATGCGCCGCCGGAGGGCGGGGCATTGGCCAAAGCCGCCTCCGGCGCTTTGGAAGTTGTGCCATGGGTGCGTGTCGTCAATCTTGCCCGTGCGCTCGATGCTATCGGGGAGGCTGGCTACTGGCGCATTGGCCTGACGGGTCATACCGACCGGTTGCTCGGCGATGCGATTGGCATGGCGAAAGTCGCGCTTGTGTTGGGTGCCGAGGGTGAAGGCATGCGCCAGAACACGGAGGCGCACTGTGATGAACTCGCCAAGCTGCCGATCAGCCCGAAGGCCGAAAGCCTGAACGTATCAAACGCGGCTGCCATTGCGCTTTATGCGGCCGCAACCGGACGAGGCGGTAAAGAATGAAGATCCTCCGCACCTTGAGCGTGCTGGCAGCGTCCACGATGCTGTCTGGCTGTTTTCTCGTCCCGGGAAAGTTTGGTGCGGATGTCGACATTCGAAAGGCAGGTGATTTCACCGTCGCCTATAAGGGAGAGATCATCTTCCAGATGCCCGATGACTTTGCGGGCAATAAAATGAAGCCCAAGGCTTGGAATGATGCCTTTGCCACCTGCTATGCCAGTGGGCGCACCATGACTGACGAATATGCCTCGGTCGAAATGCATGAGGCCGCCATTAAGGGGGCTGAAGACGGCTCCATTGACGGTCAGGATGAGGACACGCGCGAAGTGGCCTGTTCGACCAAGCAAGTTGCCGAACTCCGCAAAACATATGAAACCGAAAAGGCTGAAGCTGCCGCCAAGAAGGCCGAAGATGCGGACAAGATGGCGCAGATGTTCGGCTTTTCCGGCAGCGGTGATGAGGCCAACCAGAAATTCGCTGCCGCGCTGATGAAGTATGATGGTTGGAAAAACGTCACCTACAAAGGCAAGGGCACGTTCGACGTCGACTACCGTTACACCGGCAAGCTGACGCACGATTACGTCTTTCCCATCTTTCCCAAGATGGACATGATCTTCCCGTTCATCATGGTCCGCAAACGTGCAGATGGCGCTGTGACGGTTACTGCCCCGGCGCTGATC
>JBBATT010000413.1:0-2186 GCA_040398605.1 Chakrabartia sp. | reverse complement strand
CCATCGCTTTGTCGATTACGCCGGAATATCTCGTCCAGATCAATCTGCTCGACCGAGCAGCCGTGCCCAGCGCGGATAAGGACCTTGGCCTGCTCTTGCGTCAGGCGATGGACAAGGTCGCCTTCCTGCCCTTCGGCCTGCTGGTCGATAAATGGCGCTGGGGCGTGTTTGATGGTTCCATCCCGACGGATGGGTATAATAAGGGCTGGACCGATCTCCGCCTTAAATATCAGGGCATTTTGTCCCCCGTCGATCGCACCGAGGCTAACTTTGATCCGGGTGCCAAATACCACATCCCCGGCAACACGCCGTACACGCGTTACTTCCTCGCGCGCATCCTGCAGTTCCAATTCTACAAGGCGGCCTGCGACATTGCGAAGTGGAAGGGGCCGCTCCACCGTTGTTCCTTCTATGGGAATAAAGAGGTCGGCAAGCGTCTCAACGCGATGCTTGAAATGGGCGGCTCCAAGCCTTGGCCGGACGCGCTGCAGGCCTTTACCGGCAAGCGCGAAATGGATGGCACGGCGATGATCGCCTATTTCAAGCCGCTGATGACCTGGCTGCAGAAGCAGAACAAGGGCAAGAGCTGCGGCTGGTAAGCTGAAGAGCGGGTGTCAGACGGCACCCGCCTCTTGCTGTGCCCTTAGGCGTTCCGCGCCATCAGCCCGCCGTCGACGGGGATGACCGCGCCCGTCACAAAGCTGGAGGCGGGCAGCGCCAAGTTGAGCGTCATCTGCGCGACTTCCTCAGGCAGGCCATAGCGGCGCAGCGCCGTCCGTCTTCTGGCGAACACCTCCTTGTCGGCCTCCCCAATGCGGGCTGTCATGCCGGTCAGGATCGGGCCGGGGCAGATGCAGTTGACGGTGATGCCCTCCTTGCCGAGATCAACCGCCAGCCCGCGTGTCAGCCCCGTCACGCCGGTTTTCGCGGCGACATAAGGCGTATCCCCCGGTGTCGCGCCGAGCCCTTCTGTGGAGGCGATGTTGATGATGCGGGCCGCGTCGCTCTTGCGCAGCCAGGGGAGCGCCGCGCGGACCATGCGCTGATGCGCCGTCAGCATGATGAGGACCGCGCGGTCCCATACCGCATCATACTCTTCCCCCGCATCAAGCGGGCAGAAGCTGGAGACACCGGCATTGTTGACGAGGATATCGATGCCGCCAAAGCTCTCCGCAATCTCTGCGACCACGCGCTTGATGGCGTCATGGTCGGCGACGTTGAGCGCGAAGGCTTTTGCCGTCGGAAAGCCCGCGCCCGTGATCTCATCGACAACCGCCTGACAGGCAGCCTGATCGAGATCAGTGACGGCGACGTGTGCGCCTTCCCGCGCAAAGAGATGCGCCGTCGCCCGGCCCATGCCGGAGGCGGCTCCGGTCACGATGACGCTGCGACCCGCGACCGACCGGCTGAGTTCTTGATAGGGTTCCATGTCCTCTCCTCTTTGAATGGCAGAGTATCGGACAGGGCTCCCTGTGCAACTGGCGTTTCTGCTTAGCGGAACGGCGGCTCATTAAAGGCACGCAGCTTGCGGCTGTGGAGCTTGGCGCCTTCGGCTTTCAACTGGCGGCAGGCCTCAATGCCGATGAGCATATGTTCGGCAATGGCGCGTTCGTAAAAGCGGTTGGCTTGGCCCGGCAGCTTAAGTTCGCCGTGCAGCGGCTTGTCTGACACGCAGAGCAAAGTCCCATAAGGCACGCGGAAGCGATAGCCTTGCGCTGCAATTGTCGCTGACTCCATGTCGATGCCAATGGCACGCGACTGCGAAAAGCGCAGCGCGGACTTGGAATAGCGCAATTCCCAATTTCGGTCGTCGGTGGTCACAATGGTCCCGGTGCGCAGCCGCGCCTTCAGGCTTTCCCCGCTTTCGCCCGACACTGTTTCCGCGGCCCGCGCCATCGCCAGCTGCACCTCTGCAATGGCGGGGATGGGGATTTCCGGCGGGAGCAGATCATCAAGCACATGGTCATCGCGCAGATAGGCATGGGCGAGCACATAGTCGCCAATGCGCTGGCTGGCGCGCAGGCCGCCGCAATGGCCGATCATCAACCACGCCTCGGGCCGCATGACGGCCAGATGGTCCGTGATGGTCTTTGCGTTGGACGGGCCGACCCCGATGTTGACGAGCGTGATCCCGCTCTTGTCCGGCGCGGTCAGATGCCAAGCGGGCATCTGGTGGCGGCGCCAGG
>JBBATT010000412.1:0-2186 GCA_040398605.1 Chakrabartia sp. | reverse complement strand
AATTTCCACCAGTGATCCGCCAAGTTCCCGCAAGAGGGCGGCTGATACCGGCTGGTCGTTGATCCACGCCCGGCTACCGCCATCCGCCTTGACCGTGCGACGGACAATGAGGTCTTCGCCCGCGCCAATATCAAGATCGTTGGAGGTAAGAAGCTGCAGAGCGGACTGAGGCGCTGAAAAGCTCGCTGTGACGCTGGCCTGCGCGCATCCCTGGCGGACGAGGCCGCTGTCGGCGCGATCTCCCAAGGCCAAGCCCAAGGCGTCAAGCAGAATGGATTTACCGGCCCCCGTTTCCCCGGTGAGCACACCAAGTCCGTTGGCAAAATCAAGGTCGAGCGCCTCGATCAGGACAACGTCACGGATCGAGAGGGACGTCAGCATCGACCGCGGGTCACGCCTGCGGCGCGTGCTTCTGCATGAGCTCAAAGGCGCGCTTATACCAGTCTGAGGCGGGATAGTTCGCCCCAAGCACGGCCGCAGTCTTTTTCGCCTCTTCCGGAACGCCCATGGCGAGATAGCTTTCCGTCATGCGCATCAGCGCTTCTGCCGCATGGCCTGTCGTCTGATAATCTTCCGTCACCTTGCGGAAGCGGATGATGCTCGCCAACCACAGGCCACGCCGCTGATAATAGCGCCCAATTTCCATTTCCTTGCCCGCGAGGTGATCGCGGATAAGGTCAAGCTTGAGGCGACCGTCTGCGGCATAGCGGCTATCTGGATAGCGGCGGATCAGTTCGCCAAGAGAGTCCTGCGCCTGCTGCGTGATCTTCTGGTCACGCGTGACGTCCGAAATCTGCTCATAATAATTGAGCGCGATCAGATAATAGGCATAGGGCGCATCGCGGTTGCCCGGGTGGATCGACAGGAAGCGCTGCGCCGAATTGGTCGATTCGGTATAATCCCGCGCCGCATAATAGCTAAAGGCGCTCATCAACTGCGCGCGGCGCGCCCAGACCGAATAGGGATGCTGGCGCTCCACCTCATCAAAGAGTGCGGCCGCCAACTTGAACTGACCCCGGTCCAACCGGTCCTTTGCCGCGTTGTAAAGCGTGTTCACATCGCGCGCGACGTAGGACGTGTCGGCCTTGGTGCGGCCGCGATTTCCGGCGCAACCAGCAAGAGGAACGGCCAGCGCAACAACGGCGAGGAGAGCGGCGGTTTTGAAACGTGAACTCGACATGGCGGCGTCTTAGCCCGTGCTTTCCGGAACGCCAAGCACGGAGATGCAGTTGTTTAACAGTTTGGCGCTAATCGGGCAGCGATGGTTGAGACGGCGTTATTGTTATCCGGCGCTTCCGTGGCGGAACCGCGCGCAATTCAAAGCGCCGTGTGATGCTGCGCGTCCTCACTTTGGCCAGTCTCTTTCCAGACATCACCCGCCCGCGCCTCGGCCCCTTTGTTGAGCGCCAGACCCTTGGCCTTGCCGCGCATCCCGATGTCGAGCTTCAGGTGATAGCCCCCATAGGCCTGCCGCCCTTTCCGCTCAGCCTGCACCGCCATTATCGCGGATTTTCGGACGTTCCTGAAGCAGAAGACTGGAAGGGCCTGCGTGTGCATCGCCCGCGCTTTCTGCACTTGCCAGGCACCAAAGGACGCTTTGATGCCGGAGCGATGGCCCGCCGCCTGATGCCGCTCCTAAGGGAGATCCGACAGACCTTTCCCTTCGATATCATCGATGCGGAATTCTTCTTTCCCGATGGCCCCGCAGCGATAGCACTGGGCGCTCATTTCGGCGTACCTGTGTCCATCAAGGCGCGCGGTGCGGACATTCATTTCTGGGGACATAATGCCCCAACCGCCCATCAGGTGCGCGCCGCCGGACAATCCGCCGATGGGTTGCTGGCCGTGTCGGAGGCGCTGAAGGGCGACATGGCCCGCATCGGCATGCCTTTGGACCGCATTGCCGTCCACTATACCGGGGTCGATCTCGACAGGTTCACCGTGCAGGACCGCGCCATAGCGAAAGCCAAACGCGGTGTTTCGAGCCCTCTCATCGCATCAGTCGGCGCGCTCATCCCCCGCAAGGGCCAGTCGCTCGTCATTGATGCCCTGCCCCATTTGCCAGACGCCCAACTGGTACTCATCGGCGAAGGCGAGGATCGGGCTCGGCTGAGCCAACAGGCCGAAGCAATGGGCGTTGCAGACCGCGTCACGTTCACAGGCAACGTACCGCATGAGGACATTGC
>JBBATT010000411.1:0-2204 GCA_040398605.1 Chakrabartia sp. | reverse complement strand
TGGCCCACCGCATCACCGAACGGAACGCAGAGATTGAGCGCCTGTCCGACCAGCGGCGCCTCGACCCCCAACTCAGCCGCGCCGACGAATTCGTCCACCCGCAGCATCCGAGGGTGCGGCACCCAAGGGATGTGCGGATATTTCCGAAGTCACGGGATTTTCATTGAGGGGGGGGTGGCATTGCGGACATCCCGTTTGCTGCTAACGTCGGCTTGCTCCGCGCCTCTTTTCAGGGATTTTCAGTGAACGACCCCCGCCTTTGGTTTGGCCCCAAACGATTTGGGATAGGGTACCGACCCAAAACTTGGGAAGGGTGGCTTATTGTCGGCGCGCTCATACTGATCGCCATCGCTTTGAAGGCATGGCTTGCCTGACTTGTTCCGCAGGCTGGCTTTCGGGACCATCTTCAATGGTCGGTAACGGCGGCATCTCACTTCCCCACCCGCGTCGCCCCGTGCTTGACACGGGGCTTGGCTGAGCTCTGTCCGGTTTCGCCCCCGCGCTCGCTGGAGACCACTGCTCCAGGAGATCCAGCCATTGGGGCATCGTGCCAAATGCGACGGTGCGAGAAAAGCCTAGCCCCGTGTCAAGCACGGGGCGACGGGGAGGCTGTTGGGGTTGGGTGCCCAAGTTAAAACCTTAGCCGCCATCCAACATCGGCCAATGAAGGCGCAAAAGCCGCCCCTCACTCGGCAACGAGTTCCTCTCCACCAGCCCCCGCCTCCGACCTTGCCCACCAATACACCGGCAGCCCCGCGATCATCAGCAGGAAGCTATACCCACTCGCCTCAATCCCCGCGCCCCAAAGCGACCAGATGCCGAAGAGCAGCCCTGCGACAGCAGCAGGCACTGCGATCCGTCGTTTGAGCGCAACGACCGCGCAGGCGAGGTAGAGCCAGAGCGTCACGGCGGTCGTCAGCAGCGCCATGAAGGTGAAGAGGCCGCCCATCGTCCGGCTGCTATTGGCGAGCACCAGCACACTGGCGAGCACACTCGCGATGATCAGCGCGCGCACGGGTACGCCGTTCTTGGCCGTGCTGCCAAACCAGCGGGGCATCAGGCGGCGTTGGGCCATTTCATAGGGCACCTCGCCCTGCACCAGCACCCAGCCATTGACCGCGCCGACCGCACTGATCGCGGCGAACAGCGCCACGAAGGCGGCGGGGCCGGGGGACCAGAAGGTCGCGACAAACAGTTCAAACGGCGCATTGGATTTCGCCACCTGATCGGCGGGCAGCATCAGCGCGATGCCCGAACACACGATGAAGTAGAACACCCCGCACAACAGCGCGCCGAGGAAGGTCGCGCGCGGCACATTGCGCGCCGGGTTCTCAATCTTGCCCGAGGCGGCGCAGGCCGCCTCAAACCCGACCATCGCCCACAGCGTGATGGCCGCCGCCTGATTGATGCCGCCGAGCGACAGGGTTTCCGGCGCGAACGGTTTGATCGCGGCACCGCCTTGCCGGCCCAGAACGACGAAGATGAGAACGGCCACGACGATCAGCGGTGTCAGTTTCAAAACCGTCGTTAACACTTGAAACCCGCCCGCAGACCGCGTGCCCATCAGATTGACGAGCGTGACGGCCCAAATGACCCCCGCCGCTGACAAAGCGGGGTGTTCGCCGAGGATGGGCAGGAAGCTCGCCGCATAAGAGACGGCACCGATGGAGATCGTCGCGGTCCCTGCCCAGACCGAGACCCAGAAGCTAAACCCGATGAGAAAACCCGCGACGGGGCCAAAGCTGCGCTCCACCAGTTCAGCAGGGCCAATCGGTCCGTCGGCGGCGGCTGTCAGCCGGGCAAGCACGTGCGCAAGGCACAGCGCGCCTGCGATGGTGACGATCCAGCCGAAGACAGCGTTCCAGCCAAAGGGCGCGAGGCTCGCGGGCAGCAGAAACACGCCCGAGCCGATCATATTGCCGATGACGAGCGCGACCGTCATCCATAGGCCGAGCTTGCGGACGTGCGCGCGCGACGGCGATGCAGTGGCGGTGGATGCAGGAGACGTCATCGGCCACAACGTGCCTGATGGCGCCCCCCGCCGCAAGCAAAAGGGGACAGGGTATGAGCCCCGTCCCCCTTCATGCCGACTGTCCAATCACATCGTCATCCTGAACTTGTTTCAGGATCCATGCCGTGAAGGTGGCGCATTGGGCCGAACGGCGGGGGTTCGTCCGCCCGCGAGGCATGGATGCTGAAACAAG
>JBBATT010000410.1:0-2212 GCA_040398605.1 Chakrabartia sp. | reverse complement strand
TTCCAAGGCTGTTCGCCCACAGGCAGCCATTCGCGCCACACCTGCATGGCGGCATTGCGACGGACCGACCAATCGCCTTCATCGGACGTGTGGTTCTGCGCGCCGCCTTCCCAACTGTCATTGGCGCCTTCGTGATCATCCGTATTCGGGATCATCGGGAAATTGGCGTGCAGCGCCTGAAGCTGCGGGTCGGCGCGATAGCTGGCGTAGCGCAGCCGGTAATCGGCGAGGGCAAAGCATTCGCCGGCCGGGAAAATCCGTGCAGCAAACTTGGCGCCGCCATCATATCCGCCGCGGCCATATTCGTAGATGTAGTCGCCCATGTGCAGGACAAGGTCGATGTCGTCGCGCGCCGCTGCATGGCCATAAGCGTTGAACTCGCCAAAGCCGAGGTTGGAGCAGGAGAAGATGGCGATGTTGAATTTGGATGCCTTGCCAACGGGCAGGGTCTTTGTCCGGCCAATGGGGGAGATGGTGCCATCGGGCGCAATGAAGCGATAGAAATAGGTGCGGCCCGGCTGCAATCCGTCAACCGTGACCTTCACCGTATGGTCGCGCCAGGGGCCAGTCACCATCTGCCCACCGGTCACGATTTTTGCAAAGTCGCGGCTGTCGGACACTTCGGCGCGCACTTTGGAGGGGCTTCCGGTCGCGCTGACATAGCGGGTCCACAGCAACATTGAATCTGACCCCGGCTCACCGGAGGCGACATTATGGGTAAAGCCGGTCATGCCGAGCAGCGCTTGGGCAGCAAGGCGTCCGCCCGGCAGCATCAGGCCGCCAAGGCCATAGCCTGCGGTTGCGATCAGCGCGCGGCGGTTGATGCGAAATGTCATTTGGTTCAATCCCCTAAGGCTTCGGCGCACCTTGCGACGATCCATGCGGGCCGGTCAACATCCTGGACACCCCAATTGGTGCGAACGTCGGGCCCGCGCCTACCCCTTTGCAAAATTGCTATGGCATTGCGGTGACAGGACCAGAGGCCGACACCGAAATTTCCTCGCCCTAGTTGCGGAAGCTCGTGTCAATCCGGTCGAGCTTGCGGAGCAGCGCCGGCCAAGCAAGATGATCGGCAACCATGCTCATGCCCGGACCATTGGATTGCTGCTCCACCTTTTCCGGCGTGCCCTGCGGCGGGTTGTACAGCCCATCGCGGCCCGCGCTCAGCATCTTGACCTGTGCTTCGCAGGCACGCTCCAGAAAATAGAGACGCAGGAAGCATTGGGCGACCGTTTCGCCAACCGTAAGCGTGCCGTGATTGCGCAGGATCATGGCGTTCTTGGTGCCCATATCCTCGACCAGCCGTTCGCGCTCCTCAAGGTAGGTCGCGATGCCTTCATACTCATGATAGGCGACATCATGCTGGGCAATCATGGCCGTCTGCGTGTGCGGCAGCAGCCCTTCGGCCATCGCGCTAACGGCCTGACCATGCGGCGTGTGGAGGTGCATGACGGCATGGGCGTCTTCCCGCGCCATGTGCAGGGCGGAATGGATAACGAAGCCAGCCGGATTGACCGGGTGCGTGGTCGGCACAACTGGCTGACCCTCAACATCGATCTTCACGAGCGAGGAGGCAGTGATCTCCTCAAACATCATGTCATAGGGGTTGATGAGGAAGTGATGCTCTGGCCCCGGCACGCGCGCGGAAAGATGCGTGAAGATCAGATCATCCCAGCCATAGAGCGCGACCAGCCGATATGCGGCGGCAAGATCGACGCGGACGGCCCATTCCTCGGCGCTGACGGCGCCCCGGATGTGGTCGTCATTGGCGACGTTGCTTTGCATGACTGAGGCCATTTTTTCTCTCCTAAACTGTTGGTGTCTTTATCCTGTGTCCACAGGCGGATGTAAAGTCATTGAGCGGTCCTCTGCGAGGCTAACGTTTGTCGTCACCCCAGCGCAGGCTGGGGTCTCAAGGGTCGGGTGCGCGAGATGCCAGCCTGCGCTGGCATGACGATCAAGACGGCAGCAGCGCGGCCAGCCAGCGTTCGGCAAGAGCGGTGGCTTCGTCCGGTGTGAAGGGCGCATTGCCCAAGCTCAATTCCAGCCAAAGCCCATCGACCAATGCGGTGAGCGCAATCGCCGTCAGCCGGTGGTCGCTCCCCGGGGCATGGGCGTCCAGAAGGCGTTCCAGAGTGATCCGGTTTTCGGCGTAAATCTCGTCATTCAGCCGCGCTATTTTTGCATCGGTTGGCGTCAGGCTCCAAAAGTC
>JBBATT010000409.1:0-2220 GCA_040398605.1 Chakrabartia sp. | reverse complement strand
TTGGGAGGACGCTGATGCCGAGTCCGGGAACCGAGCGAGACGGCAAGATTTTCAAGCACCGGCTGTCCACGCGGCTGTGGCACTGGATCAACGCTGTCGCTGTCATTGTGATGCTGATGTCGGGCCTCACCATCTCAAACGCGCATCCCCGGCTCTACTGGGGGCATTATGGCGCGAACTTCGACGCCGCCTGGCTCACTCTGCCGCGCTTTCCCGGTTGGGCGACCATCCCGACGGGCTATAACCTCGCGCTGGCGCGGGAATGGCATTTCGCCTTTGCTTGGGTGTTCGCCTTTGGGCTGCTTTTCTTCATGCTGCGTGCGCTGATGAACGGACATTTCAAGCGCGACATTGCGCTTGGGGCAAAGGAGGTCGCGCCGTCGCATTTGTGGGAGGATGTGAAAAGCCATTTGCGCTTTAACTTCGAAACGCCCGGCGGTGGATATTATCCCTTGCAGAAGATCACCTATTCGCTCGTATTGTTCGTTCTGTTGCCGCTCCTCATTCTGACGGGCCTGACAATGTCGCCGGGCATGAATGCGGTGCTGCCTTGGCTGATTGATCTATTCGGCGGGAGGCAGTCCGCGCGGTCGATCCATTTCATCTGCGCGAGCGGGATTGCTCTTTTCATCGTGGTTCACCTTCTCCTCGTTGTCCTGGCAGGGCCGATCAATGAAGTGCGCTCGATGATCACCGGCTGGTTTCTGGTGAAGGGAGAACGGTCATGATCCTGACGCGCCGCAATTTGATTGTCACCGCAGGTGCGGGCCTTGTCGCCGGTTGCGATCGGCTGGGCGAAAACCCGGCCTTTCGAGAGGTGCTGCGCCTTGGCGAGAAGGGCAATTTCGCAATCCAGCGGTCCCTGCAACAACGGTCCGCCCTCGCGCCGGTATTTGACCGCACACAGATTTCGCCGATCTTCCGCGTGAATGGCACGCACGTGCCTGCAGGCGCGGCCTATGCGCAACACACAGCGGAAAAGTTTGTGAACTGGCGGCTGCGGGTGGACGGTCTTGTGGCCCGACCGCTGGCTGTGTCGCCGGCGCAATTGCAACAGATGCCCAAGCGGACGCAGATTACGCGGCATGATTGCGTGGAAGGGTGGAGCGCGATTGGCGAATGGACAGGCGCCCCGCTCAAGCTGTTGCTGGATGCCGCGGGCCTCAAACCACAGGCGCGCTATCTGGTGTTTCACTGCGCGGATCGCATGGGGACAGGGGAGATGTATTATGAAAGCATCGACCTGATTGATGCCTTGCACCCGCAGACGATCCTTGCCTGGGCGCTCAACGGCCAAGCGTTGAGCGTCGGCCATGGCGCGCCGGTGCGGCTGCGTGTCGAGCGCCAATTGGGCTATAAGCAGGCCAAATATGTGGAACGGATTGAGGCTGTGGCCGATCTTTCAACGGTGAGAGGCGGCAAGGGCGGCTATTGGGAAGATGGGTCCGGTTACCAATGGTATGCCGGCATCTGACCCGCGCTCCCGAGTGAAGCGCGGGTCTGGTCCGACCGCTTAATTTGCCTTCTTCGCTCTCCATTCAGCGCGCATCATCTCGCGCGCCGCCTTGCGTTCCATTTCACTTATGGTCCCGTCCTTGTTGGTGTCGACCTTGTCAAAACGGGCAAGGGCGGCTTGCGTTGCTTCGGCTTCGGTCACTTGTCCGTCCTTATTGGCATCAGCCATGCCGAACATGCGGTCTTCCATACGCCCCTGGCCGCCTTCGCCGTGGCCCATATGCTTCCGCTTCATCCCGCCACGACCGGCCATGGGCGGTGGGGCCATGCCCTCGGACATCATGTGCTGGTGATGCGCGTCAAATTCGGTGCGGCTGATGCTGCCATTCATGTCAGCGTCCATCTTCGCAAACATGTCAGACTGCATCTTCGACATATGTTCGGTGCGCGTGGCCTCGATTTCGGCCTTTGTAACCGCGCCATCCTTGTTGGCGTCCATCGAGGCGAATTGTCTCGTTACCCGCGCCTGAACATCGGTGCGCGTCATGGGTTCAGGTGGCATCATGCCATGGCCTTCACGGCCCATCATCCCCTGGGCGATGAGGGGCGCCGTGGTGAGGGCGGCGATCCCGGCGATCAGCAAAGTCATTTTCACGGTCTGTCTCCAATTGGGGTGGCAGCGACTCTCGCTGAACCCTCTTAACCAACTTTCTAATCAATGGGTTGTTTCACAGCGCTGAATGGAAGGGCGGTTTGTAGGACAGC
>JBBATT010000408.1:0-2227 GCA_040398605.1 Chakrabartia sp. | reverse complement strand
GGCTTCTCGCTCATACCACCCGCTCAGCCAGCAGGCTTAACTGGTTGAGCGGCTCAAGCTCATCCTGATCAGTCAGCCGGGTCGGATAATGGCCAGTGAAACAGGCGTCGCAATATTGTGGGCGGATGTCGTTGCGACGACCCTCGCCGACCGCTTTGTAAAGCCCGTCGATCGAAATGAAGGACAGGCTGTCGGCCTGAATGAAATTGCGCATGCCCTCCACATCATGGTTGGCGGCAAGCAACTTGGCCCGTTCCGGCGTGTCGACACCATAGAAGCAACTGTGGCGCGTGGGCGGGCTGGCGATGCGCATATGCACTTCCTTTGCCCCTGCATCACGCATCATCTGCACGATTTTAAGGCTCGTCGTGCCGCGCACGATGCTGTCGTCAATCAAGACGATCCTTTTGCCTTCGATGAGGGCACGGTTGGCATTATGCTTCAACTTCACGCCCAGATGACGGATATTGTCGGACGGCTGAATGAAGGTTCGTCCCACATAGTGCGACCGGATAATGCCGAGCTCAAATGGAATGCCCGATTGCTGAGCGTAACCGATCGCGGCCGGCGTGCCGCTGTCCGGCACAGGAACGACCAGATCAACGTCGACAGGGTCTTCCACGGCCAACTGAGCGCCAATCGCTTTGCGGACGGAATAGATGCTCGATCCACCGGTGATCGAATCCGGACGCGCAAAATAGATGTGTTCAAAAATGCACGGGCGCGGATATGTGGCGGGGAAGGGGCTTATCGAGCGGAGGCCATCTTCGGTGACGATGACGATTTCACCCGGCTCCACATCACGCACATAGTCCGCGCCAACGATGTCGAGAGCGACGGTTTCCGACGCGAATACATATCCATCGGCGAGCTTGCCCATGACGAGCGGGCGAATGCCGAGCGGGTCACGGCAGGCAATCATGCCTTCAGGTGTCATGCAGATCAGGGCATAGGCGCCTTCGACCTGCTTGAGCGCGTCAATGAACTTGTCCAGCAGGGTACGGAATGTGCTCGTCGCGACGAGGTGGATGATGACTTCAGTGTCGCTAGTGGACTGGAAAATGGCGCCTTTGCGGACCAACTCCTTCTTCACCGTCATCGCGTTGGAAATGTTGCCATTATGCGCCACGGCAAAGCCACCCGATGCCAGATCGGCAAATAGGGGTTGTACGTTGCGCATCGAGGTTTCACCGGTCGTCGAATAGCGGACATGGCCGCATGCGACATGGCCGGGCAGACCGCGGATGATTTCATCACGGTCAAAGTTGCCAGCCACATGCCCCATGGCACGGTGCGAATGGAAATGCGTTCCATCCCAGCTCGTGATTCCCGCAGCTTCCTGACCCCGATGCTGCAGCGCATGGAGCCCAAGGGCGACAATGGCCGAGGCCGGATCTGCGCCCCACACCCCGAAAATGCCGCACTCTTCGCGCAGCTTGTCATCATCAAATGGATTGGTGGAGAGCATTATGAATCGCCCGAAATTGCGCCCGACAAGGGCGGCATATAGGCTTCGCTCTTAGAAATGGAAGGCGCAATGGAAGGCAATCCACAAGACAAGCGCACAGACATCCGTTATGGCGCAAGTTTATGACGGATGAGAGAAACTTTGCCCCCCGCTTTGACGAGAAGGGCCTGCTAACTGCGGTCTGCACCGATGCCACCAGCGGCGAAATTCTGATGCTTGCGCACATGAATGCTGAGGCTCTGGCGCACACGCTTGAAACGAAGAAGGCAACCTTTTGGTCGCGGAGTCGGCAGACGCTTTGGATCAAGGGCGAAACCAGCGGCAATGTTCTGCATGTCGTTGAGGCCCGTATCGACTGTGATCAGGATGCGATTTGGCTTAAATGTCGCGCAGAAGGTCCGGCCTGCCACACAGGCGCGCGGAGTTGCTTTTACCGGGTTATTGAGGGCGGAAACCTTCGTTCAACCGACTGAATGGCGTGCCGTGAGCACCTGTCACAGCGTTGAAACAGGCCTGTTGACCTTTACGTTTACGTAAAGTAGAAATCCCGCATGTCGAGTGCCACCGTTGATATCGCCGATCCGCGCGACCGTCATCAATATTCTATCTCAGACCTGTCTGATGAGTTTGACGTGACGCCGCGGGCGTTGCGCTTCTACGAAGATGAAGGGCTGATTTCTCCGATCCGTGGTGGCTTGCGGCGCGTCTATACGAAGCGGGATAGGGCACGGCAGGCCGGTATTTTGCGCGCCAAGCGGG
>JBBATT010000407.1:0-2229 GCA_040398605.1 Chakrabartia sp. | reverse complement strand
GCCTGCTGCTCCAGAAGCCGTCGATCCTGCTGCTCGACGAACCGACCAACCACTTGGACGCCGAGAGCGTTGAGTGGCTGGAAAACCATCTCAAGGAATATGCGGGCGCGGTGCTGATGATCACCCACGATCGCTACTTCCTCGATACCGTCGTTGATTGGATCCTTGAGCTCGATCGCGGGAAGTACTTCCCCTACGAAGGCAATTACTCCACCTATCTGGAAAAGAAGGCCAAGCGGCTCGAGCAGGAAGATCGCGAAGATTCCGGCCGCCAAAAGGCGATCAAGGAAGAATTGGAGTGGATCCGGCAGGGGCCAAAGGGCCGCCAGACCAAGTCCAAGGCGCGTATCTCCAAGTTTGAACAGCTTGTCTCGGCACAAGAAAACCGGTCGCCCGGCAAGGCGCAGATCGTCATTCAGGTGCCGGAGCGTCTGGGTGGCAAGGTCATCGAAGCCAAGGGCATTTCCAAGGCTTATGGTGACAAGCTGCTGTTTGAAGACCTGTCGTTCATGCTGCCTCCCGGTGGCATTGTCGGCGTCATCGGCCCGAACGGCGCGGGTAAATCAACGCTGTTCAAGCTGATCACGGGGCAGGAAACGCCGGACACCGGGGCTATCGACATGGGGGAAACGGTTCGTCTGGGATATGTCGACCAGAGCCGTGACCATCTCGACGCCTCCAAGAACGTCTGGGAAGAAGTCTCAGACGGCCTCGATTATGTGAAGGTCAACGGCCACGACATGTCGACGCGCGCTTATGTCGGTGCGTTCAACTTCAAGGGGCAAGACCAGCAGAAAAACGTCGGCAAGCTCTCTGGCGGTGAACGCAACCGTGTCCACATGGCTAAGATGCTGAAGCGCGGCGGCAACGTGCTGCTGCTCGACGAACCGACCAACGATCTTGACGTGGAAACCTTGGGTGCGTTGGAAGACGCGATCGAGAACTTCGCCGGTTGCGCCGTGGTCATCAGCCATGACCGCTTCTTCCTTGACCGTCTGGCGACACACATCCTCGCGTTTGAGGGCAATAGCCATGTCGAATGGTTTGAAGGTAACTTTGCGGCGTATGAAGAAGATAAGCGTCGCCGTCTTGGTGATGCAGCCGACCGGCCGACCCGCCTCGCCTATAAAAAGCTGACCCGCTAACGCGCCAAACGCTGGAGTAGGGGCCGCATTCTTAAAAAGAGGGTGTAGGTCCGCTCCAGCAGGGCGAGCACGGCCCGATTTTGGGCCATCAGCCCAAGCGGGCGTAGCGGTGGAATTTCGCGCCACATGGCCGCGAAGGCTGCGGCACCGGAGAGCGTTTCACCTTGAGAGGTGGTTGCATGGAAGCGGGCCAGCATGAGGGTGCGGTCCAGCGGGCAGGTGGTCGTGGGCTCTGTCACATCTGCAAAGGCAATGCGCTCTCGCTTGTCTAAACGACGCATCAACGCGATTTCCCGGATGCATAACGGGCAAGCCCCATCATACCAGACCGTCAGCCGCGCCGTCACGGTGTGATCCAGGTGCCGGTCCAACCGTTCTCGGATTGCTGGAATAAGGCCCGCTGGTTGCCGCAGCTTGTCAGCTTCAGCCACTCAAGTTCGACCGCGTCCACCAAGAGGATGCCAAAGTTCTCGCGTCCCGCTTCGCTCTCTGGTGCTGTGGGGGAACGGGTCAACAAGGCTTCTGGCAAACCACTTGTGGCCTCTGCTGTCTGCGTGCCCGGAGGATGGGCCGCGAGATAGCACCGCCTGCTGGAGAGCGCCGAGGTTTCCCATGCGCGCTCAGCCGCTTCGCCTGCGCGTTCAATGCGTCCGACGCCGCGCACGATCAATTGAACGCGGCTTTCCGGATCATAGCCAAGGATCGCAACAGGCGCGCCAACATCAATCTGTGTCGCTTTGGCGGAGCGGATATCTGTGTGAAACCGAAAGGTTGCGCATTGCCCCTCCACATTGCGCAGAACCATGATCCTGGGTGCAGGCGCGCTGCCGGAGACCGAGCACACAGTCGGCGTATGAAGCGGGCTATGCCGGTTTCGGGCGGCACCGCTCCACATGCCGACGATATGATCGAGAACGCCGTCTAGATGATCTGTGTGCGCGTCTGTCATTGGGGAAGCGTGAACTCCCCACTGGCTTCGTCTAGGACGTACAGGCTGCCTTCGGCAATTGCGAACCATGCGCCGTGCAGCTTCAACTGGCCGGATGCCTCCCGTTCCGCGATGAACGGAAAGGTCCGCAGATTG
>JBBATT010000406.1:0-2233 GCA_040398605.1 Chakrabartia sp. | reverse complement strand
CGCGCGCCCAGTTGAAGCCGCCATTATTGGTGCAATAGAGTTTGCCGTCTGGCCCAAGCGCGAGGCCATTGGGACCGCCGCCGGGCTTTGCCACCACGTCCTTGCGGCCATCGGGCCACACACGTGTGATCTGCCCCAGCGCAATTTCCGTGAGAATAACGCTGCCATCGGGCATCGCCACCGGCCCTTCAGGGAACGCCAGACCTTCTGTTACAATGTCCATAAACCTCTCTCCTGCTTGTTCTTGTTTCGAAACGAAACTTGGCAGGCAGATCAACGGAAAGAAAGGGGCAAAGCAGATCAAAAGTCGCGGTTGCCGATATGCGCTATCTGATCCTTGTCTGAAACGACACGGCAAAGCTCGGCTGCCCTGCCGCCGTTGCCCCCGCCAGGGTGCCAGATGGCCGGATGCAGACGAAGCGGATCGTCGGATCAAAGCCTGCGGTGGGCACATCGGTGCAGGCTGCAAAGTTTGCAGGCGCCGTCGCTGATCTTGACCAACGCACATCGGTGGCCACGTTGAATGTCAGCCCGCTCACCGGGGTGCCATTGGTGAAGGTCACAGTGCTGGCACCATTATACTCAAGCGTCGTCGGCAGCGGATCAAGGATGAAGACTGTGCTGCTGTCGACACCCAAGCTTCCCGAATTGGATACGTTGATCGAATAGCTCAGCACGGCACCGGGGATGAGCTTCGGGTTCGTCGTACCATTGGCAGGATCAGAAATGACGGTGGAGGATTTGACCGTTGTCAGCGAGGCGTTTGCCGCGCGCGGGGTGTTTGTAACGGTACAGGTGATCAAATCCCCAAGGATCGGCGTGATTGTTGCGGGAACGGCAAAAGCCGTCGTCGCACCATTCCGCGCATTGGTGCACGACATGGTGGCGGTATATTGGGAGAGCACAGTGCTGCCCGACGCGGCCTCCGCAAAAGTATAGGGTTGCCCTGCTGTCACCCGCAGAAGCGCCGTGGCGCCTGTGGACACGGTTGTGCCTGTGCCCGTCGTCGTGGTCGCGGCGACGGAGGTCGCGCCCTGAGCAATACTCATCGTAAACTGGTCGGTCGCAAAACGCCGCCCCGTGCCTCCAAGCGCCTTTTGGATCCTCAGATGCGGAAAGGCCGTATTTGTAAAAGTGCACGCGATCGCATCGCCGAATTGAAGAGCGCCGAAACTAAAAGTCGTGGTCGCGACATTGGTTGGCAACGGTGTTGTCGACCCGGCGGTTCCGTTGGTGCAGGTTAGGCTGGGGCTGTAACTGGTGATCGGGCTGACGCTTCCGCCGGCCATGGACTCCGAAAGCGTCAACGGGATGCCAGACGCCAGAGAAATGGCCGCCGCATTAAATGGGCCGGTGCCTGTGCCGGTTGTCGTGCCGGTTGCAAGGACGGTCCCGGTTGAGGTCGCTGTAACGTCGAACCTGAACTGGTCCGCTGCGTTAACGCGCGCGCCGTTGATCACCTTTGTCAGCCGCATCGAGGCAAAACGGACGGCAAACATCGCGCCTTGCAGACCGCCGCCAACCAGCGTCGTCTGCACGGTTGTCGGGCTGGTGGACCCAACAATATAGCCCCCAACATTCCCGATAACGCCAGTTTCTGTGAACGTCTGCGTGCCGATGCCGGTAATCGTAGGATAGGTCGTCCCTGAGATGGGATCCACCTGATCGAGCAGCGTCCAGTTGCCGCCATTCGTGTTGAACGACAGCGATTCCCCATCATTGGTCGATTCCGCGTCTGCGCCGACGAACATATAGGCCGTGACGGAAGGTGCACCCGGTGGCGGCGTGATAAGGATATTGGAAATGGTGACCTGTGTCGTCCCTGTCGCCGTTTGATAGAGGATTGGCCGGTTGGGAATGCCCAGAAAGGCCGTATTCCCAACCGCGGCACCGGCCCAGGACGGGGCTGCAATAGACGTGACGGCAGAGCCAGTTGTTCTCACCGTGAAGGTCAGAACGGCGCCGTCGGACAGGGTGTAGCTGAAATTCTGGCCGGCGCCGGTCCGCGCAGTTGCATCGTTGTACGTCGTGAAGTCCAGCCAGCAATAGGTTTGCCAGCTTGCAGGCGCGGTCCCTTGCGACGTCGCAGGCGCGCAAACAGCGGCGAGCGCGGACCCGGACCAGGTCATGACGAAAACCGCGAACAACCGCGCGATCAGGCGCGCAATTGCTTGCATTTTGTCGTTCCCCAACGCAGTCCCCCGGCTACTGGAGCCCCAAACTCGGGCCCGCA
>JBBATT010000405.1:0-2238 GCA_040398605.1 Chakrabartia sp. | reverse complement strand
CGAACCGGCGTGCAAGGATTTGCAGTCCTCTGCGTCACCACTCCGCCATCGGGCCTCGCTTGCGGTGCGGGGCGTCTCTGCGTCGGCCCGCTGCTTCTGTCAACCTTGCATGAAATTAAACGGGTTGCGGCTTGGCGCGGGAAAAAGGGGCGGCTAAAGCAGAACCTACCCCTAGGTGTATTGCACCTATAAGACAGTTGTGCCACAGGAGCCAATGTGAGCAATCCAGATTTCCAAGCCATGCGCCGCGCGATGGTTGAAAGCCAGCTTCGCACAAACGCCGTGAATGATCCGCGCGTCACGGCTGCGATTGAAGCGGTCGCGCGTGAGGCGTTCGTCCCGGCGGAGCGTCGGACAACCGCCTATATTGACCGTGCCGTGCCGCTTTCGGCGGGCCGTGCGATGAACCCGCCGCTCGCCACCGCGCGCCTCATCGTCGAAGCGGGCATTGGTCCTTCGGACAAGGTTCTCATCGTGGGCGCGGCCAATGGCTATGCGGCTGCTGTTGCGGCCAGCCTTGCCGCATCGGTTGTTGCGCTCGAATCGGATGCGGGCCTTGTCGCCACGGCCAAGGGGCTGCTCAAGGGTCTGGCCAACGTGACGGTTGCGTCGGGCGAACTGACTAAGGGTTGGGCCAAAGGCGCGCCTTATGACGTTATTCTTGTCGACGGTGCGGTCGAAGAGATCCCCGACGCCCTGACCCGCCAACTGGCAGAAGGCGGTCGTTTGGCGGCTGCCATTGTTGAAAACGGCGTGACCCGGCTCGTCATCGGGTACAAGGCAGGGGACAGCCTCGGTTTTGATCGTATCATGGATGCGGAGGCGGTTGTCCTCCCCGGATTTGCCAAGCCCAAGGGTTTTGCGTTCTAATCACCCGGATGCGACGATTTGAAGGATAGAAGATGTTTCACAGGATCAAGACAAGCCTCCTCCTGACTGGCGCAGCATTCGCAATGGCGGCGCCTGCATCGGCAGAGACGCTGCGCGAAGCCTTGTGGAAAGCCTATCAGTCCAACCCGACGCTGACGGGTGCCCGTGCCGGTCAGCGTGCCAATGATGAGAATGTGCCGATTGCGCGGTCCAATGGCCTGCCCGACATCTCGGCGAACGGCACGTATAATGAGAATATCTACGATTCGACGATATCGCTGGCACGGCCATCGCGCCTTTTTAACGGCGGCGCACGGGTGACGGTTCCGCTGTATCTCGGTGGCGGCGTCCGCAATGCGGTGAAGGGGGCAAAGGCTCGGGTGGAGGCCGGACAGGCGAACCTGCGCGGGACAGAGGCGGATCTGTTTAGCGCGGTGGTGTCTGCCTATATGGATGTCATCCGCGACGAATCCATTGTGTCGTTGAACCAGACTCAGGTTCGTGTTCTCGGCGTCAATCTGGAGGCGACACGCGACCGGTTTGAAGTGGGGGATTTGACGCGGACCGACGTGGCGCAGTCCGAAGCCCGCTTGTCCATTGCCAAGGCGCAGCTCCAACAGACCGAAGCGCAGTTGGTGTCCAGCAAGGAAAATTACATTCAGCTTGTCGGGTCAGAACCGTCTGCGCTCGCAACGCCGCCTGCCCTGCCCAATTTGCCGACAAGCACGGAAACTGCCGTTGCCGTCGCCTTGAAGAACAATCCGGATTTGTTGGCGGCTGCAAAATCACGGGAAGCCGCGCGCTATGACGTCGGCTCCGCCAAGGCTGCCCGCATGCCGCGGATCTCAGCCTTCGGTGATACGTCGTACACCGATTATCTGAATTCATTGCCCAGCACTTTCCCCGGATCTGCGAAGTCCACATCGGCCGGCGTCCAGACGACCATCCCGATTTTCCAAGGCGGTGGTCCGTCGGCGCAGGTGCGACAGGCACAGGCGCGGCAAAGCCAAGCGATTGAGCAGGAAATCGGCACGGAGCGTTTTGTGATTGCGTCGACGCGCTCGGCCTATGCCCAGTGGCAGGCCGCCAATCAGGTCATCGTCTCATCGCGTGTCGCTGTCGATGCGAACACGCTCGCATTGGAAGGCGTGCGCGCCGAAAATAGCGTCGGCACGCGCACGATCCTCGACATTTTGGATGCGGAGCGCGAACTGCTCAACGCACAGGTCCAACTCGTCACGGCAGAGCGGAATGCCTATGTGGCGGGCTTCTCGTTGCTTGCCTCTATGGGTCAGGCTGAGGCGCGTGACCTTGGGCTGGAGGGCGGCGCCTTCTATGATCCGACAGAAAATTACCGCCGCGTTAAGG
>JBBATT010000404.1:0-2240 GCA_040398605.1 Chakrabartia sp. | reverse complement strand
TTGTCGTTCCCCAACGCAGTCCCCCGGCTACTGGAGCCCCAAACTCGGGCCCGCACTCTGCGGCTTTGCTAAATGAAAACGGTGAATATATCCATAATGGACCAATTATCGCTGTTGCGCCGTTGTTCTATCGACCGCATGAGAAACGCATGACCATCCGCTCCCTTTTTGCGACGCCCTTCTATGAAGGCACCCTCGACAGTCCCGACCTGCTTGAAGAGCTGGAAGGCTCCTGCCGCGCGCTGGAAGAGGACGATATCGCCGGCCGAAACTGGTCCAAAGAGCATGGCTATAAGGGCTATACCTCCTATGCCTCGCTCAACGATCTCACGATCCGCGATCCCGCTTTTGAAGATTTAAAACGCCTGCTCGACAAACATGTCCGCGCCTTTGCCGATGCGTGCCATTTTGACCTTGGCCGAAAGCCAAAACTCGATAGCCTATGGGTCAATGTCCTGAAGCCGGGCGGCACCCATTCAGGACATATCCATCCGCACAGTATCATATCAGGCACCGTCTATGTGTGCGTTCCAAAAGGGTCAGGCGCGCTCAAGCTGGAAGACCCGCGCCTGTCGCGCATGATGGCGGCCCCTACCCGCCATGCGGATGCTCCGGAGGCGTTTCAGCCCTTCATCTATGCCGAACCCAAGGCCGGAACGGTCTTCCTTTGGGAGAGCTGGCTGACGCACGAAGTGGTCCCCAGCAAGGCGAAAACAGACCGTATCTCGATCAGCTTCAATTATCGGTGATTTGGCGCTACTGTGGCGCATGACTCAAACCTACGACACCGAACTCAAGCTCTTCATCAATGGCAGTTGGCGCACCGGCGAAGGCCGTGACGAACATGCCGTCGTCAACCCGGCCACGGGCGACACCCTCGCGGCGGTGCCCATGGCAACTGCGGCGGACCTTGATGAGGCCCTGACCGCATCAGAACGCGGCTTTGTCACATGGCGCGCGATGGATGTGGAGGCGCGCGGCGCCATCCTGCACAAGGTCGCAAGCCTGATCCGCGAACGCACCGAAGCCATCGCTGTTCTGCTCACGCTGGAACAAGGCAAGCCGCTTGTCGAAGCCCGCGGTGAGGTCGCCTCGTCCGCCGGACTGTTTGACTATTATGCCGAAGAGGCCAAGCGCGCCCATGGCCGCGTCCTCATCCGTCCGACGGGCCAGCGCTCCATTGTCATCAAGCAGCCGGTCGGCCCGACAGCGACCTTCACACCTTGGAACTTTCCCGTCTATCTGATGACCAAGAAGCTGGCGGCGGCGCTGGCCGCAGGCTGCTCCGTCATTGCCAAACCACCGGAAGAAACGCCGGGCTGCACGTCTGCGCTGATGCGCTGCGTAATTGATGCAGGCGTCCCCGCCGACGTCGCACAGCTTGTCTTCGGCGTGCCGGACATGGTCAGCCGACATCTGATCGGCTCCAAAACTATCCGCAAGATCAGCTTCACCGGCTCCATCCCGGTCGGCAAACATTTGATGCGGCTCGCCGCCGACGGCGCAAAGCGCATCACAATGGAACTGGGCGGCCATGCGCCCGTCCTCGTCTTTGATGATTGCGATCTCGAAAAGACGCTTGACATGGTCGTGCCGCAGAAGTTCCGCAACGCAGGGCAGGTCTGCGTCTCCCCCACCCGCTTCTATGTCCAGCGCGGCATTTACGACAAGTTTGTCACAGGCTTTGCCGAACGCGCCAAGCAGGTCACAACGGGCAGCGGGCTTGACCCTGCCACCAACATGGGTCCGCTCGCCAATCCCCGTCGCCCCGATGCCATCGGCGCGCTGGTTGAGGATGCGCGGGCCAAGGGCGCGAAAGTTCTCGCTGGAGGCGAACGCGGCAATCAGGGCTTCTTCTTCCAGCCGACCGTCCTTGCCGACGTGCCGCTGGAAGCCGACGTCATGTCGAATGAACCCTTCGGCCCGCTCGCCTTGCTGCGCCCCTTCGACTCGTTCGACGACGCCATCGAACAAGCCAACCGCCTGCCTTATGGCCTCGCCGCCTTTGCCTTTACCGAAAATGCCCGTCAGGCGAACATGCTGGGCGACGCCATTGAAAGCGGTATGGTCGGCATCAACACCTTTGCGATCTCCGTGCCCGACGCGCCCTTTGGTGGCGTCAAGGAATCGGGCTTCGGGAGCGAAGGTGGACCGGAGGGGCTGGAAAGCTACCTCGTGACCAAGGCGATCCACCAGGCGTGAGAACGCCGGGTTTGATGATTAAGATCAATGACACTCAG
>JBBATT010000403.1:0-2243 GCA_040398605.1 Chakrabartia sp. | reverse complement strand
ACGAACGCGGTTTCGCTGCCGAGCGGCCAAAGCTTCTGTGTGATCGAATCGATCAGCTGCTGATGATTGCCTTTGGGGAAGTCCGTCCGGCCGATAGAGCCTTGAAATAGGACATCACCGACAACCGCGAAATGTGACGGGGCGTGATAAAACACGACATGGCCCGGTGTGTGGCCGGGACAGTGGATAACGTCGAGCGTGAGGTTGCCCACGGTCACGGTATCGCCGTCCACCAGCCAGCGGTCAGGTTCAAACGTCCGGGCGTCCATGCCCCAGCGTATCCCGTCATCATCAAGCTGCGCGATCCAGAAGCGGTCATCTTCGTGCGGCCCTTCAATCGGTACGCCGAGTTCTTTGGCAAGGATGCCCGCCTGCCCGCAATGATCGAGATGACCATGGGTGATCAGCAGCTTTTCAATCGTCACGCCCTGCTTGGCAGCCGCGCCTTTGAGCAGCGTCAGATCCCCGCCCGGATCAGTAAAGGCGCCGCGCATCGTTTCAGTGCACCAGATGAGGCAGCAATTCTGCTGCAAAGGTGTGACAGGGATGATCGCGGCTTGGAGCGGTGGTTTGGCAGACATGAGCGTGTTCTTGGGCGAAAGGGCAGGGTTTAGTCCAGCAGATTCCGGTAGTCCGGTTCACCCTTGCCCGTGATGCTCAGCAGATCACCGTCGCGCAACGTGCGGATGGGGCCGGCATAATGCTGGTCCGCACCCAGCGTTACCAAGCGCATGAGCGGCTTTGGCAGCGATGGGACGATGTGCGTGAAGGCGAGCATCTTTGCGCCCGCCGCTGTCGCGCTGTCGCCAGCGGCTTCGGGCGTGATGTGATAGTTCTGGATATCACGGAAAATCTTGGCGCGGCCCGGTTGGCCGTGCCGTTCTGCGGCCTTGGCCATTTCTTCAACAAGGCGCGGCTGGAGGACTTCATAGACCATCAGGTCACTTCCCTTGGCGACCTTGGCGATGGACGGGTCGGTGGTTGTATCCCCGCTGATCGTTACGCTCTTGCCCTGCCAGTCGAGGCGATAGCCAAAGGCCGGAGAGATTGGGCCATGGCTGACCGGGAAAGCGGTGATCTTCACGCCATCCTTATCATAGACGACGCCGGGGTTGATCACCGTGGATGCGAAGCCGAAGCCTGAAGGCGGGACGACGTTCGATCCGTGATGCGCTATCCGGAAGCCACCATCCGGCCCGTAAGCGATGTTCAGCCCTTCGGCGATTTTTTGCGTGCCTTCGGGACCAATGAGCGGAAGGGCTGTCTGCGCGCCTGTTCCTGCCCAGCGCATCAGGGAGAGCGGGCCAAGCCCTTCAAAATGATCGGAATGGAGGTGCGTCAGGAAGACGCCTTGTACTTTGCCGAGCGGCATGCCCATCAGCGAGAGGGTTTCGCCCGCCCCTTCGCCAGCATCAAAAATGAAAAGCTTGCCGCCCGCGACAATGACCGTGCAGGCCGAAGCCCGGTCCCGGCTGGGAAGCGGAGACCCAGTGCCACAAAAGCCGACATGGAGCGCCTTTGGATCGAGCGTCGCCATGAGGTCTCGCGCCATCGCCTTATCGAGCGCGCGTTCAAAGACGCGCATCATGATGGCATCACGATTGGCAAAAGCGATGCCGCCACCGAGGACGAAAAGGCCGGAGAGAATAAGTGCGATCCGGCCTGATGTCTTCATATCGTGAAACTCTCCCCACACCCGCAACTGCCTTTGGCATTGGGATTGTTGAAGACAAACCCTGCGGTGAAGTCATCTTCTTGCCAGTCCATCGTCGAGCCGACAAGGTATAAAACCGACGCGCCGTCGATAAACAGGACGCCACCGGGCGTTTCGATGCGTTCATCGAAGCTATTGGATTCGTTCACATAATCGACCGAATAGGCAAGGCCCGAACACCCCCGGCGCGGGGTGGAGAGCTTGACGCCAATGGTGCCCTCGGGGGCTTTGGACATCAGATCGGCAATGCGCGCTTCTGCCGACGGCGTCAGCAAAACAGCCGCAGGACGGGCGCGGATTTTGGTTTCGGTGCTCATAGCATTCCCAACTCCAAACGGGCTTCATCGGTCATGTTGGCAGGCGACCATGGCGGATCCCAGACAAGGTGGACCTCACAATCGCCAACGCCCGGAACCGCGCCGACACGCAGTTCCACTTCGCCCGGCATTGATTCCGCAACCGGGCAATGCGGTGTCGTCAGCGTCATGGTGACGTTCACATGACCACCATTGACCTCAACATTGTAGAT
>JBBATT010000402.1:0-2245 GCA_040398605.1 Chakrabartia sp. | reverse complement strand
CATATCCCAACGCTGTGTTCCATGCAGGTAAGACGCCTTGGAAAGTGCATTGCGACGTCGCCCTGCCCTGCGCCACGCAGAATGAATTGCTGGGTGATGATGCCCGCGCTCTTGTGGCCAATGGCTGCATCGCGGTCAGCGAAGGTGCCAACATGCCGACCAATCTGGAAGGTGCACATGTCTTCCGCGATGCGAAGATCCTCTTCGCTTCCGGCAAGGCCGAAAATGCCGGTGGTGTCGCCGTCTCAGGCCTCGAAATGAGCCAGAACAGCGAACGTCGTTCTTGGAAGGAAGAAGAGCTTCAGCAGATGCTCCTCGATATCATGGAAGGCATCCACGCCCGCTGCGTGCAATATGGTAGCGATGGCAATGGTCATGTCGACTATGTGCGCGGTGCCAACATCGCTGGCTTCAAGAAGGTCGCTGACGCGATGCTGGCGTTCGGCGTCGTCTAAGAGCCAACGCCTCAGGGCCAACAAAAGAGGGAGCCGTCCGACATCTCGGGCGGCTCCCTTTTTATGAACCCTCGCTTCTCGTTTCCGAATGAAGCCAGGTTGATGAACTAGCGCGGAATGGCGAGCGTATCCGCCGCCCCATTGATACGCGCGACAGCAGCAGTGTCAGCCCGGAATATCTGGAGCGCCTTATCCCGCGCCTGACGCGCCTTATCTGCCTGACCCATGACCATGCGGGCGCGCATCAGTCTTAGCCATCCGGCTTCGTTGTTGCCGTCCGCGGCCAGCTTACGCTCTAAGCTCTCAACCATTTGACTGACCATGGCCTGCTGCTGGCTGGGCGGCATCGAAGATGCCTGTGCAAGCTGAGATGCTGTCGGCCCAGGAATGGCATCCGTTGCTGGAGAATTCGACATCCGGGACGGCGCTGATGCGACCATACGGTCAGAAATATCAATCTTATGTTCGCGCGCGACCTTCTCAATAGTGTCGCGCACGCCCTGTTCCCACGGCGCGCCCTTTGGCGTGTCATTCAAAAGGGCGATCCAATCATTAATCGCCCCTTTGCTGTCACCGACGAGATCCTTTTGAACACCCAGGAAATAGCGGGCCCGCGGGTCTTGCGGATCGATGGCCAGCGCCCTGCGGAAGGCAGCGACGGCTTCGTCTGCAAACGGTCCGGTGGCATCCTGCACAAGCGATTCGCCCAGCGAAGACCAATAATCACCAGTCTTCGGAGATATCTGAGTCGCTTTGCGATAGGCTTCAGCAGCCTTTGCATACGCGCCCATGTTAAAGCGCGACCAACCGAGCATACGCCAACCTTCGGCATCATCCGGATTGTCGGCAAGCTTCTGCTCCAATTTGGCAATAGAATCGTCGACACCCTTTTGAGCTATTTGCGAACTATCGGCGTCTAATGCCGGTTTTTCATCAATAGATCCATAAACAGACCATGAAATAGCCGAAACGGCCAATACAATAGAGCCAATTAGAATATATTTAGAGCTAATTTCAATTCTCTTTGGCATTTATACTCTCCCAGTATGCGGGTCATGTCGCTTGCGCTCGCCTAATAGACTGTGCGACACGATAAGTAGAAGAAATTTTAGATTTCGTTGATTTTGTACGACACGTTTGGGGCGTGCGGCTGAGCGGGGGGGCGAAGGCGTGACGAGCACCTATAAGGTGGCAATTGTCGGATCAGGTCCGGCGGGATTGAGTGCAGCTGCACGTGCAGCGCAGCTTGGAATGGCGCACATCCTTCTGGAAAAAACGGATCACCTTTCCGACACGATCTTCCGTTACCAGAAGGGTAAGCACGTCATGGCGACGCCCAGCCAGCTGGTCCTTCGCTCTGACTTTGATTTCGATGCCGGCAAGCGCGAGAAAATCCTCCAAACTTGGAACGATCAAGCCGCCAGCCAGAATGTGCAGGTCCGCTATCGGTCCGAAGTGACGGCCATTTCAGGCGCACCGGGAGCTTTCACCCTGAAATTGGCCGATGGCGAAAGCATCAATGCCGAAGCGGTCATTCTTGCCATCGGGACCCAAGGGAACCCAAACCTGATGCGGTGTCCGGGCGGTGATCTGCCGCATGTCGAATATCAACTCGACGACCCGACAGCTATTTTGGACGAACACATTACCGTCATTGGTGCAGGCGATGCCGGCATCGAAAACGCGCTGGGCCCCGCAGCGGACGCCGAGCAACGCAATGTCGTGACGATCGTCAATCGCTCTGCAGATTTCAGCCGCGCAAAAGACGCCAACGTCAAAGCCCTAACGTC
>JBBATT010000401.1:0-2258 GCA_040398605.1 Chakrabartia sp. | reverse complement strand
TCCGATGTCGTCTTGTCCACGTTCGTGCAGGGGCTGCCCGGAACGAGGATCGGCACTGGCGTTCCCGCCGGGTTGGCGCGGCGCGTCGTGCCATCGGTGTTGAGGCATGCCGCTTCGCCGGTCTTGCTCGAATATCCGCCCGAAAATCCGAAGAAGCCCTGCAGCGAGTTCTTATAGTGATAAACGCGCGCGCCGCCGGTTAGCGTCAGCTTGTCGGTCACATCAAACGAGACTTCACCAAACGCCGCCTGATCGCGGTCAACGCGCTGCTGTTGGGTCAGCCAGATGTTGCTGGCCGTGCCGGTGACAGTGATCGCATCAGCGATGTTGTCGATGATGTAATTCTGTTCAATGTTGTGCGACTGGCGCTGCCAGAACAGGCCCGCGATCACGCGCAGACGATTGTCCGACGGTGACGAAACGCGGAATTCCTGGAAGTATTTTTTGTACTTGTCCTTGCCGACAATATACTGGTTCGGGCTCACATAAGCGCCATTATTGTCATAGAAGAACGCGCCATAACCCGAGATGGCGTCGTAAAAGTAGGAATAGTCCGAATAGTCGGATTCGACCTTGTCACGACGGTTGAGGTAGCCGTTGGCGTAGGTCAGGTCCCAATTGCCAAGCTTGCCCTGAATGGTCAGGCCGGCATTCCACCACTTATCGAACGAGCCTTCGGGATTGTACTGGACCGTTTGATACTTCCGGCCACGCTCCTGCGCATAGCTGCCGTTGGTCTTCTGGACCTGGCCCATTAGCGACGGCGTGATCGTCCAATTGTCATCAAGGTCGATACCAAGGGCGACGCGGCCGCCATAGGTTTCAGCATCGTTGTAATTCTTTTCGACCAGCGCCGCATTGTCGGCTCTGATGCCTGACGTCGCAAATGTGCGCGTCCCCCGAACATTGTCGATATAGCCGCCATCGCGGCGATACCAGCCCACCGCACGGACGGCGATATTCTCGCTGATCGGGGCGTTGACAAAGCCTTCAACCGTGCCGCCAAGATCGCCGCTCGACACGCTGTTCAGCTCCGTGCTGAGTTCGCCATAAAAGCCCTTCGTGTCGGGCTTGTTGCTGACGAGCTTGATCGTGCCGGCCATGGAGCTGGCACCGTAAAGCGTGCCCTGCGGCCCTGCGAGCGCTTCCACGCGGGCCATGTCGTAAACGTGAATGTCGAGCGCGCCCTGAATGGTCGTGATCGGCTGTTCATCCAGATACATGCCCACAGTCGGCTGCGAAGTGGAGTGGTTCGCGTTTTCGCCCGAAGCGACCGCGCGGAAATAGACCTGTGCAAATCCTGGACCGGCCGTCTGGATCGTGACCGACGGCAGGAACTTTACATAATCTGCAAATTCCTGAACCTGAAGCTGATCGAGCTTTTCCGTGCCGATGGCCTGAATGGAGAGCGCGACGCTCTGCAGCGATTCATCGCGCTTCTGCGCGGTGACGATGATGTCATCGTTTGAATCCTCTGCGGCTTCCTGCGCGACAGCCATGGCTGGCATCAGCATGGTGCTGCTCAGCAGCGCGACCAAAGCGGCGCGACGGGTGCGGTGGATGGTCATTGGAAACTCCCTGAATATCTTATGCGGACGAGAATGTGCCTTTGGGGAGTCGCGGTCAATGTTTTGGCGGCGATTTGGTCACTATCGGCACAGTGTAGTGCATAAATGCCACACCTACGAAGACGACGCCGGGACCGAGGGATAGGCTGAAAGAACCGGCCCCAAAGCGGCTTTTAACGGGTCAAGATAGGGCTCAAACATCAGCCACTGCTCGGTGCCTTCCTTAAAGATCGGGCGGCGGACCTGTTCCGAACTCGCGGTGCGCACGGCGCGGTCATTTTCCCAAAAGCGCAGGCAGCTTTCTTCAAAGGGCAGGCCTAGCGCCTCCAGCAACCGGCGGATTTCGCGCTCGCTGTCATCGACCATATCTTCATGGAACATGCGCACAACGCGACCCGGCAGCACGCGGTCAATGTGCGCCATATAGTCCACATAATCGGCATAATAGCGGCCAATATCGGTGAGGCTGTAGGTAAAGCCTTGGCCCCGCGCGAAATGCTGTTTGAAGTTTGAAAAACAGCACGCCATCGGGTGTCTACGCGCATCAATGATCTTGGCATTGGGCAGGATCAAGTGGATCAGCCCAACATGCAGCCAGTTGTTCGGCAGTTTGTCTATGAAGAAGGGCTTGCCGCTTTTGCGCTGGATGCGGGTGCGTTCAAGGAACGTCTCGCCCATCCGCTTCAGATC
>JBBATT010000400.1:0-2265 GCA_040398605.1 Chakrabartia sp. | reverse complement strand
TCCCGAAGGAGTAGGTCTTCGCCTTTTCCGGCGTCAAAGCGGGGTTGCCAGCACCCGTTGCGTTGGCTTGGCCCGTGCTTGGGTTCTGGATAATGCCGATGGACGCCGCAGGTGCGCCCTGACCAAGACACGCTGCGGTCAGGTTGGCATTGCCAACCGGTGCCGCGCCCGCGCAGGGATCAACCTGAAGGTTGGTCAGGCCCGTTGTTACCGGGGCGAACAATTCGCTGATGTTTGGCGCGCGAACAGCCCGCTGATAGTTGCCGCGGAACTTGATGCCTTCGGCTGGAGCCCAGTTTGCACCGAACTTGTAGGTCGTTGCAGCAAACTCCGGAGCCGTTGGCGTGTTGATCTTGTACTTGGAGTGACGGACGCCTGCTTCAAGTGTGAGTTCGTTGAAGAACGGCTTGTCTGACACCAGCGGTGCGATCAATTCACCAAAGACTTCGTTGACCGAGTAACCGCCATTGACCGGAAGCGTTGCACCACCGGCACCGCCGAGTTCGCCTGGAACCTGAGCAAGGTTATCCGGACGGGTTTCTGCGGTGTAGTCACGGTGCTCAGCGCCGATGGCGAAACCGACAGGATCTTCAGCCCAAGGACTGGTTGCGCCGATATCGCCGGAAACAACGGCGTGGACCTGCGCCAGCGACGCGCGGTTTTCAACCGAGCTTGTGATGCCGCCAATGAAGCCCGCCATTGCCGGCGTAATGCTGCCAGCCGGACCAAAAAGGTTCAGTGGAACGCAGCCATTGGCCGTGCTGTTACAGGTCGTCGTGTTGGTGGCGTTGAGAGCCTGTTGAAGCCGCGAGCGCGCGACATAGCCCGAACGCGTTTCAACACGGCTGCTTTCACCATATGCGCCGTAGATGTCGAAATTGATGCTGTCGGTCAGTGCGTATTTTGCACCAACGCGATAGTCGAACATCTGCGTGATATATTCACTGATGCGCGGCCCGAGTTCGACGGTACGACGATAAACGGCAGGCAGTGGGATGGCGGTGGCCGTGTTGCACGCCGCACCCAATGCAATGCTGTTGAACGTGCAGAGCTGATCGCGGATGGTCGCGTTCAGATAGGGGTTGTTGCCGGGAACGGTGAGCGCTTCGCCGAACACGCCCGACGGCGCGATAATCGTCGACACCGTATTCTTGGAATACATGCCACGCGCATAAACTTCCAGACGGTCGCTCACTTCATAGTTTGCACTGCTGAAGATGTTGAAGCGCTGGAACGGCGTCACAAAGATGTTGTACGGGTTGAAGTTAAAGCCATTGTAAAATGGAACGAGCGCCGTGCCTGCCGGGTTGATCTGATAGTCGTCATCGGGGAACGAAATCGTCGTCGGCGTCGAGGTGAAGGATTCGCCTGCAGCAATACCGGTGCGTGACGAAATGCCAAACACGGAAATATCGCGGTCACCCTGATAGATTGGGTCGGCTTCTTGGTAGCCAACGCTCAACGTCGCGTTACCACGGCCGTCATCAAAGTTTGCACCCATGGTGAGGTCAGCACGGAAGGTGTTGCCATCGCCCCGCTCGCTCAGGCCTTCGCTGAGCTGCAGTTCGAGACCGGAAAAGTCCTTGCGCGTGATGAAGTTGATAACGCCCGAAACAGCGTCAGCGCCATAGGTCGTCGAAGCGCCGCCGGTGAGTGAATCGACACGCTCAATAAGCGCGAGCGGAATGTTGTTAAGGTCGACAGCACCGCCGGTGCCCGAGGGCGTGATGCGCGCGCCGTCCAGAAGCACGATGTTACGGTTGGTGCCAAGGCCACGCAGGTTGACGAACGATGCGCCGCCATTGCCGTTGTTGACGTTCTGACCAATGCTGGGGACCGCGCCCGGCAAATCACGGATGATCTGTTCAGCGGTGTTCATCTGACGGAGTTCAACTTCATCGGCGCCGATAACCGACACCGGCGAGGAGCTGGTGATGTTCGGATTGGCGATGAGCGTGCCGGTGACGATGATTTCGTCAGAGTCCACAGCGGCTTCCGGCGTCTGCGCGAAGGCAGGGCTAGCGAGAAGCGCCAGACCAAGCACGACGGGTGCAGAGCTCGTCTTCAAGGTCGAAAACTTTTGAGTTTTTTTCACGTTCCAGTCCCTTTTCTGGATGCGTCCACCAAACGGTGGACCTTTTCATTTTCATCGCCGGATCAAGGGAAGATGGCACACAGAGGCACTGCGCCGACACCATCCCTTGTGCAGCTTGGGGAAGGCAATGCGCGTCGGTTGAGAGCGTTTCAATCACTTTCCAATCATTA
>JBBATT010000399.1:0-2289 GCA_040398605.1 Chakrabartia sp. | reverse complement strand
AATGGCGTGAATCGGTCAAACGTGGGGCACTCCGCAGCGGCGCGCTGATCGGTGCAGGGGCGCTTGCCTTGGGCGCGCTCATCCTTGTGCTTGCGCTCGCCAGCTACCGGCCCAGCGATCCTTCGATGAACACAGCGGCCGGTGGCGAGGTCAACAATCTGCTCGGCCTGCCGGGGGCATGGACCTCGGACTTTTTGCTCTGGTTGCTTGGTCCGATGGTTAGCCTGTTTGTGCCACAAATGTTAATCCAGGCGCGCCGACTTTGGGCGAAGGTGTCGACCCTTGGCTGGAAGCGCCGCGCGCTCGGCGCACTGGCCGGCATCGCGCTGATCGATACCGGCCTCGCCCTGTTCCGTCCCGGTGCCTTTGAAGGCCTGCCCGGTGGGCTTGGCGGCACGGTTGGCATGGCGACGGGAGGGCTTATTCAATGGCTGCTGTCCTTTGCACCACCCGCTGACTGGATGGTCTGGGTCAGATGGAGCCTTGGCGCTGTCGTCGCCATCATTGGCATCATCATTTGGGCAAAGAGCCTCGGTTTGGATGATGATGAGCGCGCCTGGCTGTTCCGCCGTCGCGAAAGGGAAGATGGTATCCGCGCGCTGCCTGCTCCTTTCGATGAGGAAGATGATTTAATGCCGTCGCGGCTGCAGCCTGCACCACCGACCATTTCGGAACCCCGCGCGGCCCCCATTATCGACGAAGGCCGACCCAAGACAGTCATTCAAGACAAGCCGGCCCCCGCCAAGCCCAAGGCAGAAAAGGGCGGTCAGGCAACCCTCCCCCTGGGCGACCGTTACGTCCTGCCATCGCTCGATCTGCTCAGCCCTGCGCCAGAATCTGCGGTCAACCCAATCGACAAGGTCGCTTTGGAACGCAATGCGCGCCTGCTGGAAACAGTACTCGATGATTTCCACGTGAAGGGCCAGATTGTCGAAGTCCGCCCCGGCCCTGTTGTCACCATGTACGAGCTGGAACCGGCCTCCGGCATCAAGGCCAGCCGCGTCATCCAGTTGGCTGACGACATCGCGCGCAACATGTCTGCGCTTTCCGCCCGCGTCGCTACCATTCCCGGCCGGACGGTCATCGGCATCGAGCTGCCCAACCAGAAGCGTGAGAGCGTTGTTCTGCATGAACTAATCGCAAGCCACGCCTTTAATGAGCAATCGGGGCAGTTGCCGATCGTGCTCGGCAAGAACATCGCGGGTGATCCTGTGATCGCAGATTTGGCGCCCATGCCGCATCTGCTCGTCGCGGGCACCACCGGATCAGGCAAGTCAGTCGGCCTGAACGCGATGATCGTGTCGCTGCTTTACCGGCTGACGCCGGACCAATGCCGGATGATCATGATCGATCCCAAGATGCTCGAACTCAGCATCTATGACGATATCCCGCATCTGCTCTCCCCTGTGGTCACAGAGCCCGCCAAGGCGATCCGCGCGCTCAAATGGGCGGTGGAGCAGATGGAAGACCGCTATCGCATGATGGCCTCTGTTGGCGTCCGCAGTCTGGCGAGTTTTAACGAGAAGGTGCGGTCTGCCAATCAGAAGGGCGCCTTCCTCGGCCGTCGTGTGCAGACAGGCTATGACTCTGCGACCGGCAACCCGATCTATGAGGAAGAGCAGCTGGATTATCAGCCGCTGCCACAGATCGTCGTGATCGTCGACGAACTGGCCGACCTCATGATGACGGCGGGCAAGGAAGTTGAATTCCTTATCCAGCGGCTCGCACAAAAGGCGCGGGCGGCGGGCATCCACCTCATCATGGCAACGCAGCGCCCCTCGGTCGACGTGATCACCGGCGTCATCAAAGCAAACCTGCCGACGCGCATCAGCTTTTCTGTGACCTCGAAGATCGATTCCCGCACTATCCTTGGCGAACAGGGCGCAGAACAGCTGCTTGGAAAGGGCGACATGCTCTACATGCCCGGCGGCAAGCAGATTGCCCGCGTCCACGGCCCGTTCGTGTCCGATGAAGAAGTCCGTGCCGTTGCCGACCATTGGCGCGGACAGGGGCATCCTGAATATATTCAGGCCGTTACCGAAGAGCCGGAAGAAGGCAGCTGGGATCTGGACGGTGCGCCAACAGGCGAAGATTCCGCCGAAGATCAGATGTATCGCAAGGCGCTGCAGGTCGTCGCTGAGAGCCAGAAGGCCTCAACCAGCTACATCCAGCGTCAGTTGCGCATCGGCTATAATTCGGCAGCGCGTCTCATCGAACGCATGGAGCTAGAGGGCAAAGTCAGCCGTCCGGACCATGTGGGTCGCCGCGAAGTGCTGATCGACCCGGACG
>JBBATT010000398.1:0-2297 GCA_040398605.1 Chakrabartia sp. | reverse complement strand
ACTGCTTATAGCTCTTGCCGCCGATCATTGCGACGACCTCACCATTGGGCCGCATGGCCACCAGCGCGACCTGCGCCTCCCCCAAAGGCGCGCGGGCAACGACGTTGCGGGCAATCCGCTGCAACCGGGCATCGAGGGTGGTTGTGATCTCACCCTTTCCGTAAGCTTCTTCGGCCTGTGCACGGGCCTGCGCGATGGCCCAATCGGCAAAATAGGTGCCCGTCGGCGGGCCGGGCTCAGGTCGCACGTCAAGCCGCGCCGGCACTGCGGCCTTCGCCGCGTCCGCAGTAATGAAGCCCGCTGCGACCATCGCCTGAAGAACGCGCGTGGCGCGGGCCTGAGCGCCTTTCAGATTGCGCGTCGGGTTGAGCCGACTGGGGGCCTGCACCATGCCCGCCAGCATCGCCGCCTGCGACAGCGTCAACCGCTCAGGCTTACGGTGGAAGAAATGCATCGACGCTGCGCGCAGGCCATAAGCGTTGTCGCCGAAATAGACGTTGGAGAGATACCGCTCCAAAATCTCATCCTTGGTCAGCCATGTCTCCAGCCAGAAGGCGATCAGCATTTCGCGCGCCTTACGGCTCAGGCTGCGTTCCGGCGTGAGGAAGGTGATCTTGGCAAGCTGCTGCGTGATCGTGCTGCCGCCCTGTGTGCCGCCTTCGCCCATATTGTTAACAAAGGCCCGCGCAACGCCGCGAGGATCGACGCCCCAATGTGAATAAAAGCGCCTATCTTCAATGGCAATGAAGGCCTGCTTCACATGATCTGGTAACTCCGCCACCTTGACTGGAGCGTCGATGTTTGCGCCATTGCGGGCAATGGGCTGGCCGTCAGATGCGAGCAGCGTCAGTTCCGGCGGCGCAATCGGCTCCAGCGACTTGGACAGGGGCGCTGTGAAAGCCAACCAGACGAAGGTGGCAAGAAAGAGAAGCAGCGCGGCCCACAGACCGCGCTTTGCCCAGAGCATCCGCGTGGACCAAGGCGACGGGTCTTTCGGCGCATCGGGTGCAATTGGCGGCGCGGGTGCGGGCGCAGCCACGGCGGCAGCGTCCTTCTCCCCATCCCATGCTTCAAAGGGCGATATGCCCGGTGTGCGTTCAGCCATGGGGTCCTGTATTATGCGAATAAGACGGCAAGTGCGAGAGGCGTTTCGACCAAGGTGGAGGAAGCCCCGCTGAATGCGCTTCAATCAGCGCTTCCCCTCGATCGTTGCGAAACGACCAATCCAGCGCACATTCCCTCAGGCCGACAAAATGCCGGAGGGCCGTGCCACCAACTTAGCCGTTCTTGCGGTGCTCGCCCCGCACCCAACGCACCGTGCCGGAGCTTGCGCGCATCACGACGCTTTCGGTCGTCATCTTACCGCCGGGCAGGCGCTTCACGCCATCCAAAAGCGACCCATCGGTGACGCCGGTCGCCGCAAAGATGCAGTCACCCTTGGCCAGTTCCTTCAGGTCATAGATATAGTCGAGGTCCGTAATGCCCCATTTGCGCGCGCGGGCCCGTTCGTCATCATTGCGGAACAGGAGGCGGCCTTTGAACTGGCCACCCACGCAGCGCAGCGCGGCCGCCGCGAGCACACCTTCCGGCGCGCCGCCCGAGCCCATGTACATGTCGATCGTTGTTTCAGGGTTGGTCACCGCGATGACGCCCGCCACATCGCCATCGGGGATGAGCATGATGCCGCAGCCAATGCCGCGCAGTTCCGCAATCAGCTTTTCATGCCGCGGGCGATCCAGCACGCACACGATGATTTCATTGGGCTCGACGCCCTTGGCCTTGGCGACGGCCTGCACATTCTCGGTCGCAGATTTGGCAAGATCGATAATGCCGTCGGGATAGCCCGGCCCAACGGCCAGCTTGTCCATGTAAACGTCCGGCGCGTTCAGCAAATTGCCTTCTTCGGCAACCGCAAGAACGGCAAGCGCATTGGGGCCAGCCTTCGCCGTAATGGTGGTGCCTTCCAGCGGATCAAGCGCGATATCGATGCGCGGGCCGGTGCCGATGGCGGAGCCGACTTTTTCACCAATGTAGAGCATCGGCGCTTCGTCGCGTTCGCCTTCACCGATGACGACTGTGCCATCCATGGCGAGTTCATTGAGTGCGGCGCGCATCGCTTCTACCGCTGCCGCGTCTGCTGCCTTTTCATCACCACGACCGATGAGCGTGGACGCATTGATGGCGGCCGCTTCGGTGACACGCACCATTTCCAGAACGAGAACGCGATCAAGAACCTTGCGTTCCTATACCATTGGACAATCACCCCATGTTGAGTCAATTTGTCTTGCCAGTATGAC
>JBBATT010000397.1:0-2306 GCA_040398605.1 Chakrabartia sp. | reverse complement strand
ACATGAGCGAGCAGGACCCGCAGCGCGTGCTTGACGATACCCCGATGAATTGGCGGCAATATATTGTCGTCGCCATCATGGTTGCGCTCAATGCGCTGGACGGCTTTGACGTGTTGTCCAGCGCCTTTGCTGCGCCCGGCATTTCCAAAGAATGGGGCGTGTCCCGCGAAGCGCTTGGCGTGGTACTGTCGGCAGAGCTGGTCGGCATGGGTTTTGGGTCCATCGCCTTGGGGGGCTTTGCCGACAAATATGGCCGTAAGCCTGCGATGCTCGCCTGTTTGGTCGTCATGGCGGTCGGCATGTACATGGCGCATGCAGCAGCCGGCGTGACGGAACTCACCATCTGGCGTTTCATCACGGGTATCGGCATTGGCGGCATGCTTGCGGCGACGAATGCTGTAACCGCAGAAAGCACGAGCAAATCCGGTCGCAGCCTCTCTATGGCGATCTATGTCATCGGCTACCCCTTGGGTGGCGTCATTGGTGGTTTCGCAGCCCAGATGTGGCTTTTGCAGGTTTATGACTGGCGCGCGGTCTTCCTCTTTGGTGCGGTGATGACCGCTTTCATGATCCCGATTGTGATGATCTTTGTTCCGGAAACGACGGCCTATCTGAATGCCGCTCGACCAGCCAACGCGCTGGAGCGGATCAACCGGACATTGGCCGCCTATGGGAAGGCCGCATTGTCTGCCCTGCCGTCTTTGGTTGAAGGGGCGCCTAAGCCCAAGGTTTCCGAAATCCTCTCCAACCCGCGGCTAAGGCCGGTCACGCTGATGCTGGCCTTCGGCTATATGTTCCACACGATCACCTTCTATTACATCCTGAAATGGGCCGTGAAGATCGTGGCAGATTATCCACCGGGCTACACACAGCCCGAAGCGGCGAGCGTTTTGACTTACGCGAATATCGGCGGTGCTCTGGGCGGCTTGTTGTTCGGCTTCCTTATGAAGCGTTGGGGCATCAAGGCGCCAACGATCCTAGCATTGCTGCTCGGCATTGCCGCCGTCACGGCCTTTGGTCGCGGGTTCGATAGTCTTTGGGGCTGGCGGATGGCCGCGATCCTCGCGATGTTCTTCACCAACGCGGCGATCGTCGGATATTATGCGGCCTTTGCGCTGGGCTTTCCGGCCCATGCGCGGGCCACAGGCACCGGCTTTGTGCTGGGTGTCGGACGGTTGGGCGCGGCAGGCTCCCCCATCATTGCCGGTTACCTGTTTAAGGTCTTCGGCAATGAGGACCTGTTGGTGGTGTCTTTCCTGATGGGGCTCGGCTCGGCAGCCGCTCTGGTGATGTTCCTGCTGCTACCCATTCGGGATGCAGACGCGGAAACGGCCGAAGCTGCTGCCGGGAAACCGGCGGGCTAACCGCCTTTTCGGCATCCTTGTTAGGCGAGGCCAAGTTCCTCCAACGCGCGGGCACGCAGCAAGTGTTTCTGCACTTTGCCTGATGCCGTGCGGGGGATGCCATCGGTGACGATGGCGGTCTTTGGGACCTTGAACTTGGCCAAGCGGTCCATGCAATGGGCGATTACTTCGTCCGGAGTGATCGTGTATCCGGGTACTGGAATAACATAAGCACGGCCGACTTCGCCCCAGCGTTCATCCGGCACGCCAACGACAGCGCATTCGCCGATAGCCGTCAGTTCAGCCAGTGCGGCCTCAACTTCTGCCGGATAGACGTTTTCGCCGCCGGAGATGTACATGTCCTTCTTGCGATCGACGATATAGAAGAACCCGTCCTCATCGCGCATCGCGGCGTCGCCGGTCACAAACCAGCCATCGACAAAGGCCTTGGCCGTCAGTTCTGGCTGCTTCCAATAGCCATGCGCCACGCAAGGGCCGCGCACCAAAAGCTCGCCGCGTTCACCCACTGGCACTTCCTTGCCATCATCATCGACGATCTTGGTTTCAACCGTCAACAACGGCAGGCCGCAGCTGCCGGCCTTGCGCAGCAACGTTGGTAGATCATGTGCAGGCATCGCAAAGTTGGAGCCGGTCTCGGACATCCCAAAGCCTTCTGAAATGCGGACGCCCGCATTCACGAAGCGCTCCGATTGCGCCTTTGGGTTCGGGGCGCCGCCAATGGCCCAGCTGACGATATTCTTCAGCTTTTCCGGCGCAAATGTCGGCTGGTTCCACAAGGTCGCCGCCATCTGTGGGACCGAGAAATAATGGGTTACGCCAAGAGCGGGGTCAGTCATCCGTTCCAGTGTGTGGACAGGATCAAAGCCTTTGGAGATCAGCAGCGTGGCCCCGGCCTGAATGGGGCAGCGAGCCGCTGCATAGAGGCCTGCTGTGTGGAACAGG
>JBBATT010000396.1:0-2311 GCA_040398605.1 Chakrabartia sp. | reverse complement strand
ACAACAGCGCGCTCCGGCGTGCCGATCTCCACAACACTCTTTTCAACCAGCGTCGCGGTCGGGCAGGCTTGGACGCACGCGCCGCAAGACACGCACTCCGAACCAAAGAAATTGTCCGACGCAAGGCCTGCTGAAATCTTGGAGTCAAAACCGCGACCTTGCACGGTCAGGGCCAAGGTGCCTTGCACTTCGTCACACGCCCGCACGCAGCGCGAACAGGCGATGCACTTGGACGGGTCAAAGTCGAAATAAGGGTTCGAATGGTCTTTGGACTGGCCAAGGTGGGTTGCGTCAGCGGCGTAGCGCACGTCGCGCAGGCCCACATTGCCGGCCTGATCCTGAAGTTCGCAATCGCCATTGGCGGCGCAGGTGAGGCAATCAAGCGGGTGATCGGAGATGTAGAGCTCCATCACGCCCTTGCGAAGCTTTGCCAGATGCGGGGTCTGAGTGTGGACGACCATGCCGGGTTCAACCGGTGTCGTGCAGCTGGCAGGCGTTCCGCGTCGGCCGTCGATTTCAACGAGGCACAAGCGGCAGGAGCCGAAGGAGGCGAGGCTGTCCGTCGCGCAGAGCTTTGGGATGGCCGTGCCCTGTTCAGAAGCAGCGCGCATCACCGACGTACCGGCAGGCACAGTCGTCTCGCGCCCGTCGATCGTCAGGGTTACCTGATCTTCCGACCTTGAGGCCGGGGTCCCGAAATCAGTCTGCGGTTGATAGGTCATGCCTTGTTCCTTACCACAAAATCTTCGCGGAAGTGAGTGATTGCGGACATCACCGGATAAGGGGTGAAGCCGCCGAGCGCGCAGAGCGACCCGAACTTCATCGTGTCGCACAGGTCTTCGATGAGAGCGAGGTTGGCGTCCACATTCTCGCCGGCCAGAACGCGGTCGAGCGTCTCGGTGCCGCGCGTCGAGCCAAGGCGGCAGGGCGTGCATTTGCCGCAGCTTTCTGCCGCGCAGAATTCCATCGCAAACCGGGCTTGGCTTGCCATGTCGACGGTCTCGTCAAACACTACAAGGCCGCCGTGGCCAATCAGGCCGTCTACCCCGGTAAAGGCTTCATAGTCGAACGGTGTGTCGAACTGGCTGGGCGGGTGATAGGCACCCAACGGTCCGCCAACCTGCACGCAGCGCACGGGGCGACCGCTTCCAGATCCACCGCCAATGTCGTTCACCAGTTCGGCAAGCGTGATGCCAAAGGCTGTTTCAAACAGGCCGCCATATTTCACATTGCCCGCAATCTGGATCGGCATCGTCCCGCGGGATCGGCCCATGCCATAGGCGGCATAAGCCTCTGCGCCATTGGCCATCACCCATGGGACGGTCGCCAGCGTCAGCACATTGTTGACCACTGTCGGCTTGCCGAACAGGCCTTCCAAAGCGGGAAGGGGCGGTTTCGCGCGCACTTCGCCGCGCTTGCCTTCCAGCGAATTGAGAAGCGAAGTCTCCTCGCCGCAGACATAGGCGCCTGCGCCGACGCGGATTTCAACGTCAAACGGCGCAATGAGATGCGCACAGGCTTTGACGGCCGCTTCCATCTTGGCGATGGCGTGCGGATATTCCGAGCGGATGTAGACATAGCCTTTGGACGCACCGACGGCGTGACCTGCAATGGCCATACCTTCGATCAGCACATAGGGATCACCCTCCATGACCATGCGATCCGCAAAGGTACCGCTATCGCCCTCATCCGCATTGCAGACGATATACTTTTGTGGGGATTGCGCCCCGGCGACCGTGCGCCACTTGATGCCCGCTGGGAAACCAGCGCCGCCGCGTCCGCGAAGGCCGGAGGTGATGAGCGCTTCGATGGTGGCCGACGGACCAATTTCACGCGCCTTGGCAAGGCCTTGCCAGCCGCCTGTCGCGTAATAATCGTCGAGATCCAGCGGACGGGTTTTGCCGGCGCGGGCAAAGGTTAGGCGCTGCTGTCGGGCAATGAAGGGGTGCGCGGCGACAGGCCCGATGCACAGCGCATCAGCGCCGCCTGCGAGAATGTCGGACACGTCTGCGGGTGTCACCGGACCAAAGCCGATGCCGTTGATTTCAACCAGCGGCTCCAGCCAATGCATGCCCCAAGAAGAGACACGCTCCACCTCAGCCCCGGCGTCGGTGAAGGCCTTGGCAACGGCATCTGCGCCGCAAGCGATAGCCAGCGCGTCGTCGGAAATACGAACCTTCATAGGGATTTAACCAGCGTTTCAAGCTTTGCAGCGTCAAGCCGGGCGTAAACATCAGTTCCGACCATCGCGGCGGGGCCGACGGAGCAAAGGCCCAGACAATAGACGGTTTCGACTTTGACGGCGGGGTTT
>JBBATT010000395.1:0-2318 GCA_040398605.1 Chakrabartia sp. | reverse complement strand
ATTGGCTCGGTCGATACATGGAACGCGCCGAGTTCACGGCAAGGCTGGTCGAAGCCACCGTCCGGTTGGACCATATGTCCGCCCGCCCCGCAGGTACCGGCGCATGGGGCAGCGCCTTGGCCGTTGTGAAGGGCGACGGCCGTTTTGCAGAGACGGGCCTTCCCATCACGCAAAAGACCGTCAGCCAGTTCCTGACACTGGACCCCAACAATCCCGGGTCGATCCGCAGTTGCATTGATGCGGCGCGTGACAATGGCCGCGCCGTGCGCACCGCCCTCACCCGTGAAGGCTGGGAAACGGTCAACACCTCCTGGCTCTCGCTTCAGAAGCGCAGCAAGACTTGGAGCCTCGAAAGCACGCTGGCGCTTGCCGAAAGCGTGACCGCACAGGCACGCGGCTTTGAAGGCGCGCTGCACCGCATGCTGCGGTCCGAAGCCTATTTGTTCATCCGCCTCGGTATGGCGGTGGAGCGCGGGGACAACAGCGCGCGGCTTGTGGACGTTAAATACCATTTGCTGCTGCCTAAGGGAGAGCCTGTGGGCGGCGTGATAGACCGGGACCAATGGACCACCATCCTGCACACCGTGTCTGCCGTCACGGCGTTCCGCTGGCTCTACAAGGGTGGCCTGACGCCCTCAGCTGTGGCGGACCTACTCATCTTGCGCGCGGAGATGCCCCGCTCCCTCATCGCCTCGGCCGAAGAAGTGGAGCGTTACCTGACAGCCCTTGGCCGGCTGACCGGATTGCAGGGCGAGGCAGACCGGATTGCGCGCCGCCGCCATATCGATCTTGGCCGCTTTGACATCAACCAGATCATTATCAACGGACTGCATGAATTCCTAACCGGCTATATTGCCAACAACGCGCAGCTTGACCGGGCGATTGCAAAGCAGTTCAGGTTTCCCTGACATGCAAATTCACGTCCATCATTCAACCGTCTATGCGTTCACGCAGCCGCAAATGCGGCTCATCCAGTTGCTGCGCGTGACGCCGCCGAGCTTCTCCGGCCAGAACGTTTTGGAATGGTCGGTCGATATTGATCGCGACGCGCGGATGCGCTCGGCGGTGGATGGCTATGGTAACATCGTCACTATGCTCTACGTCGACGGACCGCTCGACCGGATTGAAATCGTTAAGCGCGGCACGGTCTACACGCAGGACCGCTATGGCGTGGTGACCGGCACCAATGAGGTGCTGCCGCCCATGGCCTATCTCGGCACCACATCGCTGACAGAAGCGGATGAAGCCATCTGCGCGCTCGCCAAGATGGTGCAGCGCCGCCAGCCCGGCCGATTGGCGCTGCTGCATGATCTCATGAACACCATCAAATCGAAGATGCGCTTCAACACCGGTGAGGGAGACCCCTATCGCATGGCGCACGTCGCCTTTGCCGAAGGGCATGGCGTGTGTCAGGATTTCGCCCATATTTTCTGCGCCGCCGCCCGGCATCTGGGCATCCCGGCGCGCTATGTCTCCGGCCACCTCTATCAACATGGTGGCGGCCCGGCGCAGGACGCGAGCCACGCCTGGGCAGAAGCCTGGATTGATGAACTGGGCTGGACCGGATTTGATATCGCCAACGGGGTTTGCCCCGATGATGCCTATGTCCGCGTTGCAATCGGTCTGGACTATCGGGCCGCAGCCCCGCTATCGGGATCACGCATGGGCGCGGGCGAGGAAAAGATGGACGTGCGCGTTCATGTGAGCCAATCCGGCCAATAACAGATAAGAAGAATAATCAGGGTAGGTCATGACATATTGTGTAGGCATTCTTGTGCGCGACGGGCTGGTCATGATCGCCGATACGCGCACCAATGCCGGTGTCGATAACATCTCCACCTATCGTAAGTTGCACACGATTGAGGAAGACAATGACCGCCTCGTCTTTGCGGCAAGCGCGGGCAACCTGTCTGTCACCCAGCTGGCTCTGTCGATGCTGAGGGAAGGTCTTGAGCCTTTGGAAGAAGGCGGAGAACGCCGCTTCACAACAGGCGCTTCGACCATGTTTGCCGTGGCCCAATTGTTCAGTGAGGCGGTGCGCATCGCCAGCGAGCAATTGTCGGAAGAACTCGAAGCCCGCAGCATTCCGGCCTCTGTCTCCTTCCTGCTCGGTGGCCGCATTGGGGCCAGTCCGCTGATCCTTTACTATGTCTACGACGCCGGAAATTTCATCGAATGCCGCCCGGACACGCCCTTCCTGCAAATTGGCGAGAGCAAGTACGGCAAGCCCATTTTGGACCGCGCGCTCAACTTTGAGACGCCGCTTGAAGAGGCGGTGAAGGTCGCGCTGATTTCTTTTGATGCCACCCTGCGATCCA
>JBBATT010000394.1:0-2345 GCA_040398605.1 Chakrabartia sp. | reverse complement strand
ACTGATAAGCCTGTGGCTGCACTGGGCCTTGCCCTGTTCGGCCTTGCCGGGGTGATCGGCACCATCCGGATCACCGGCGGCCTGATTGAACCTTTGGCGATGCTCCATAAAGGCGTCTCGCAATTGGGGGGCATTGCCGGGCTCGCCTTGCTGCTAGGCCACCTCCTGCGCAGTAAAGACCTGCGACTAGGCACAGGCGCTGTTCTGGGTGTTGCAATGGCCCTAGCGGCCTTAGCGGAAGTTCTGCCTGCCCTCGGCGCGATCCTCTTTGTCCTGATGCTGGTGTGCGCCATCGCGCTGAGTTTGCGATCACGCAATCTTTTGGGCGCTGCTGGCTTTGCTGTAATGCTGCTGAACATCACTCTCGTGCGGCAATCTGACTATTTGGGCGCTGACTTGAGCTGGCACCTTTATCATCTGCTTGTGGCAACTTGGCTGCTTTGCGTGGCCCGCGGATTTTTGAAAGCGCCCCGCGCGGCCTGACCCCCTATCCGGCGAGGACGATCTTGCCGACATGGCGCTTGGTCAAAAACGCCTCCTGCGCTTTGACGATGTCGAACAGCGGGAAGGTGGCCGCGATGCAGGGTTTAATCTCCCCCCGCTCGATATAGCCGATAAGGTTGGCGAACACCTGTGGTTCCAATACCGTGCAGCCGATCAGGCGAAGATCTTTTAGATAGAGCGTGCGGAGATCGAGATGGACGATCGGGCCAGAGATGGCGCCCGACACCCCATAACGACCGCCGCACTTGAGGGTGTTCAGAATGGCATCGAACTGCGTTCCACCCACAACGTCAATGGCGGCGTCAAAAGTATCGTGGCCAAAATGTGCTTCCAGATCGGCATCGCGCGGCACGATATGGTCCGCCCCTAAGGCGCGAACGGCATCCGCTTTATCGCCGCCGACCATCGCGATCACCTCCGCCCCGCGCCGCTTGGCGAGCTGGACAGCAGCAGACCCGACGCCGCCTGACGCGCCGGTGATGAGCACCCGTTCCCCTGCCGAAAGCGCAATCCGCGTCAGCATGTTTTCAGCTGCCGAATAGGCACAGGGGAAGCTGGCGAGTTCAACATCGCTGAGGTCACACTCAATGCAGTGCGCGTGGACAGCGGGCACACAGGCATAGTCCGCAAAGGCGCCATCGACCTCTGACCCGAAATAGCGAACGTCAAAGCGGTCGGCGCCACGAAACACCGGCTCCACCAGAGCGCGTTCCCCGATGCGGGCTGTATCCACGCCCGCCCCAACGGCAACAATCCGGCCACAGGCGTCTGCGCCCTGAATACGTGGAAACTGGAACGCGGCACCCGACCAGCCGTCATCGCCTGCCCCGGCCATGCCGCTGGCCGCACCCACGTCTGTGGCATCGGCGACGGCCTTGGAATACCAACCGATCCGCGTGTTGATGTCCGTATTGTTGACCCCCGCCGCACCGACGCGGATCAGGACATCCCCTGCCCCTGGTTGCGGGACATGGACATCATCCCGCAGATCAAGGCAATCAAACCCGCCATGCCGGGTCAGCAAGACCGCACGCATGGTGGTGGGGATGGTCATTCCGCCCGCGCCAGCCCGAACTGATTGAGGTACCATTTCTGGAAATTGATCACGCTGCCTTCCTGATCGGAATAGCGGCCCGGGCGATACCGGCTGGACATGATACCGGCCTGATTATTCTCCGTGATCACCTTATCCTGCGTCGTCGTTGCATGATAACCCCAGATCATCTTGTCGATATCGACCTGATCTTCGGTGGCGCAGCCGTCGACCAGCCAGATCATCTCCACATCCGTTTCGAGCGCACCACGCGGGGTGAACTGGAACAGGATCACAAAATGGTCATCGGCCACGATCTGGCTGAACGGGCTGAAACTCAAATGCATCCGGCCACCATCGGCCTTTGTGCGATTGCCCATCAACGGCGATGGCGCAGTGCCGTCCTGCGTTTCGGCGGCAAAACCATCCTTGTTCATCCGCTGCATCAAAAGGCGCAAATGACTGCTGTCAGGCGCGTCGTCGATATTGCCAATCGGACGACCGGCTGCCGCAGCGCTGTCTTCCCAGGCTTTGAGCTTGGGCGTGAAGCTGGCAATCGCATCCGCCGGACCAGAGCTTGGCCCCGCGCCCACCGCGACGATCGATTCTGCGGCATGCATAGAACAGAATTCGGGGTGCGACGGCACGCAGTGGTAACATTCAAAGAAGTTCTCGACGACCAGCTTCCAGTTGGCCGTCGTGGGATAACTTCCCGCATGAGCGATGCGGGCGTTGGACATGCCGTGATAATCGAGGATCGGCCCCATATCGCCAAAGGTCGCGTCGAAATCGACCGGTTCATCTTCGC
>JBBATT010000393.1:0-2351 GCA_040398605.1 Chakrabartia sp. | reverse complement strand
GGGTCTCGCTGCCAACCAACGTGCCAATCACAAGCTTGGACGCCGCAACATCCGTGGTCGCATCATAAACACGCGTGCCTGTGAGGCTCACCACATAAGGCGTGATCGACCCGGCATAAGTCAGATTCAGGCTATAGTTTCCGGCATCAGCGCCTGACAATGACAAGCCCGAGAAGGCAATGGAATTTGCCGCGAGAACGTTTTTACTATTGAAAGTACCCGCCGCTGTACCTGTGATAGACACATCGTCCAAAAGGTATGGCTTCAAGTCCGTCACTGACCCAGACCCTGCAGCAACCGTGCTGAGAAGTACGGGGACAGCATTGCTACCAATGATGGCGGCATCGTTGCCATTATAGGTCTTTGTCAGGGCATCGTTCAGCCCCGTGAGATCCAATGTCTTCGGCGTGATAAGGCCGATCGCCCCTGCGACCGGGGTCGCAGAAAGCTGATAACCGTAAACTGAAATTGCGTCTGGCGCGGTGGAATCCACTGCTGTGAATGTCACGCCCGAGGCAGTGACCACCTTGGTCGACAACACAGCATTGCTCGTGTCGCGCAGGACATGCTTCGTATCAAACGTAAAGCTTGCCGCGCTTACGCTCACAACATCGGTGCCAATGGCGCCGGTCACAACATAGTTGACCTGATCGTTGCCGGTTAGCGTGACGGTCCGCGTGCCATCATAGACCTTGCTGACAGTCCCCGTAATCGCGACGGAAACAGTCGGCGCCAGAGTGTAAAGCACCCCGTTCTGATTGCTCGCACCCAAAACAGTCGTGGTGCCATATGTCGCATTAAACTGCTTGAAGCCCGGTGTGAGGCCACCCAACGTGTCATTCGCCGGATCCTGCGACCAGATGCGCCAAACGCCACCTGTGCCAAGGCTAAGGGCGGTTGCCCCGACCGAATTGATAAAGAGACCGGCTGTTGCCAACGTCACATTATTACCGCTCGCAATCGCGTTACTCAGCGTGAGATTGCCAGCCTTTGTTTCAATGGTCACATCGCCACCGGCCGTGGTGGTCAACCCGGTTGAGCCGTCACCAACTTCCAGAGCGCGCCCGTTTGTCAGGCTGAAATCACCTGCGACATTGGCGGTGAGAACCTTGACGGTATTCGAATTGGTAAACGTTACATCGTCTGCCGCAGCGACCACCAGTTTATCAGCAACAATCGCGCCGCCGGTGGCCTGCGTCATGCCGCCGCTTGTGGTCGTGAGGCGAACTGTTGTGCCCTGAACCGTCCCGAGCGACAGAGCCTGCGTGTTCTTGAGGGTCACCTCCATACCAAAGGCATTGGCTGTGATCGTGCCGCCCAACGCATTGTCGAACCCGAGGTTAAGTTCACCACTTCCTGCCGTGGTTGATGTCGCGTTGGCGTCACTCTGTTGAACGGTCAAGATGAGGTTATTGTCGAGGGCCAGCGCGGCCAATGCGTCTGTCCTGATCCCCGTTTCTACGGCTGTGCCAAGATCGGTGTAGGCGCCTGCTGTCATGATGCTGACCACACCGCGGACATCATTGACTTCAGAAAGCTGGACGGCGGACCCCGCATTGGTTCCTGCCGAGACAATCGTCTTACCGCCCGCCTGAGAAATGACCGTGATTTCGTTAATTGTTCCGCCGGTCGTCAGGTCAACTGTGGCACAGCCTGTCAGGCATGAGTTGTTGTTGTTGGCGTCGAATGTAGCGAAGTTGGAGGTGCCTACCAGCTTTCCGCCGTTGACAGACAGAGTAATGACCCCGTTCAAGCTGATCGTGTTGACCTGAGCAGTGCCCGCCCCAAAGCCAAACACGTTCAACGGAGTATCGCCCTGAACAAGCGTTCCGCCGCCGGTGAGGTTAAAATTCCCGCCAACCTGAAGGTACGCGTCTTCGAGATTGGCATTCACGTCCAAAGCCTGTGTCGCATTGCCCACCGACTGAAGATCATAGTTGCCCGCAACCAGAGTGTTGCCAAGGGTCGTCCCAAGCGTGCCGGTGCCGGTGTTATTGAACGCAACGTCGCGCAGCGTATTCGGCTGTGCATTGATGTTCAAATTACCGCCAAGGCGGATGACAGCGTTCGCGGCCTGCGACAGCAGCCCACCGACGACGAACGAGGCGTCTGATGTGTTCGAGGCGCCTGTGGCCTTCAGGCCAGAAACGCTCACGGCCCCATCAAACGGATTAACGATTGTGCCGATGGTGACGCCTGCACTGCTGTAGTTCGTGAAGCGGTAGTCGGCATTGTTGCTCAACGCCGCAGCAATAGTGGCAACGATGTTGTCTGGGTGGATCAGGTCGACAAGACCGGAAGATGTGATGGCGAGCTTGCTCGCTTTGATCGCAAAACCGCTGCCAGTGACG